>CAYGQP010000184.1:0-4398 GCA_964352115.1 uncultured Micavibrio sp.
TCGTAGCCCTGCTCGGCGGTTCCGGCAAGGGCAAAAAACCAGGCACCTCAGAAAATAGTGCCAAGGAAAAAAGTACAAAAAACGATCATAAAGACCTCGATTAGCGCACACATCTAGTCACCGTTATCCACAAACACACAGCGGCACACTGCAACGGGGAGCCAAGCTCAAATCCACGGCGAGCTTCACCGCGACTAGACCTTGTACAATAAACTTGCATTTTTCATAACCTTATACTATAGTGTCCCAAATTAGCAGTTATATTAAACAAATATATGTTGACCGACCAAGCAAGCATTGGTTAAAAAATGTATACAAAGATATAAAAAAGTTAAGGAGTGACGAATGACAGCGGTAGCACAAAGAGTAAATAGAGCGGTAGAGTTTTTTAACGCGAAAGCCGAAGACGGGTATCTAAGCGACACGGATATACTCATCATGAACGAAATTAATGCCATTAGCGAAGAACGAGAGTGCACCGGCAGAGACGCTTTTGATATTCTTGAAAGACGAGTCATACACGGCGATGACCAATTTGATTTCTCACAAGCAGATGTAAGGACGGTAAAAATGAGATGTAATTATCACATCATGGAAAACCCTGATCCAGTTGCAACAAGCAACCAAGTGGACTCAGATGCCCCAGCAATGGCCGGCGTTGGCGGGTCTTAATTAATATTAAAGGAGAGTGTTTATGAACAAAGTAATCAGAGAAGCAAACATGCCCATAGACCCTAGAAGTAAATATGACCAATTTTATTTGGGGCGAGCATTCAACGATCCCAGCAACCCGACAACACTAAATCCTAATCTAGATCCAACAGAAGGCGAGATTATGCAGCGCGTTTTTTTAACGCTCAAAAGATATCCGCATTTTGATCCGGTTCAAGCATTTGAAGTTGTTGCTTCTGAAATCCCCCAAGATCCATTGCATAATCTTGCCCTTCATCGCGTAAGCTACGAATATCACAAACAAACAATTGCTCAACCTCAAGAGCACGCCCACAACAGCGCTATGGCCTAATCCTGCCAGAACCCGGGGGTGATGAGGACCAAAATCGTCATCACCTCTAAACGGCCCAACAACATGCCCGCGCAGAGCAACCATTTTGCCGTATCATTCAGCGGCGCGAAATTACCCGCCGGGCCAATAATATCACCCAATCCCGGCCCCACATTCGCAATCGCCGTCGCCGCCCCCGATATCGCCGTTATAAAATCCAGCCCCGTCATGGTCAAAGCAATCGTTAACACCACATTGAAAAACACATAAAGAAACAAAAACCCCATAACCGCATGTGTGACATCACTCGTCAGCGGCTTCCCCTGATAGCTCGAGGAAAACACGCCACTGGGGTATATCAGGGTCTTCAGGTGCTTATTCAGGGCCTGAAAGGCAATATGAATACGCAGCATCTTAATACCGCCTGTGGTCGACCCTGCGCACGCACCAAGATACGTTAAAAAGAAGAAGACAGAGGCGGCAAACGGGCCCCATAAGCTATAATCCCCAGAGGCATAGCCGGTTGTGGTAATCACGGACACAAGGTTGAAAAATGAGAGCTTGAACCCCTCAGACAAGGTATATTGGTTCGAACTCCAGAGATAAAGCATCATCGACAGCGTCACACAGGCAATGATCGCCAAATAAATATTAACCTGCGCATCCTTGAAAAAATCAAACTTACCCTGATAAAAATATTTAACGTAAAGAACAAACGGCACCCCGCCGAGCAACATAAACATGCTGGCCGCGAAATGCAGGGCAAAGGAGTCATAAAAGCCGAAGGAAGCATCATGCGATGAAAAGCCCCCCGTAGGCAATGTCGTCATCGCGTGTACCAGCGCCTCAAACCTGCCCATGCCCAAAATGTAATACGTTAGACAACACGCGGCCGTAAGCGCTACATAAACCGTTACAATTGACCACACAACGCTGGATGTTTTGGGCATAATCTTGTCCGACCTGTCTGAAGATTCAGAGCGAAACAACTGCATCCCGCCAATTTTGAGGTAAGGGAGCAAAATCATCGCAAAGGCAATAATCCCGACCCCCCCAATCCATTGGGTAATGGCCCGCCAGAGGATAATCCCACGAGATTTAGAATCCAGATCACCTAAAATCGTAGAGCCAGTCGTCGTCACGCCGGAAACCGCCTCAAAGACCGCATCCACAAGGCTAAGGTTCAAATCACTGATATAAAGGGGCACCGCGCAAAACAGACTTACCACAACCCAGCTCAAGGTCGTCATCAAAAACGCTTGCTTCACAGACAATATCTTTGAAAACTCTGAATTGCTGACGATCAAGCCTCCGCCAACAAACAATGCAATAAGCGCGCTCCAGCCAAAGGCCATCATGTTCGGATGCCCGGCGTAATAATCAACACCGAAGGGAAAGATCAGCGCCACCCCCAAAATCAGGAGCAAAAGCCCTTGCGTAAATAAAAGGATTTGAAGATTCATAGGTTATCAGCATAAATCACTGATCTTCTGAGATAAACAAAGATCTTCAGAACATTTAATCACAACAGTAAAACTTACCGTACCCTATTCAAATGCTGATCAAACGGAGAAGGAGACTCTGTCTGGTTTTCATTAGGTGAGCTAGGCTCATCAAACGGCCTTCTGATATCATAATTGGGCCTTAAATTTTGCGGATCTACTTCTACTGGGGTTCGGGTATATTCATATTCATCACAAAAACCGTTGCCATTTCTGTCTTCGCAAACAACCACTTGAGCAAAATCACAAATGCCATCACGATTTTTATCCTTACAATTTCGATAGTCTGTATCAATACAATCGCCAATGCCATCGTTATCCTCATCCCCAGGGAACCTGCTATCTGAACAGTCTTCATCTTCATCACAAATGTTATTACGATTATCATCTGCACAATGAGGGTTGTACTCCATAGCATCACAAGCCCCATTATTATTTCCATCATAGCATTCAACAGGGCAATGTGGCGGATAACCCTCCTGCCCGACATATCTTAAACAAGCCTCGTAGGCTTCCTGATATCCTTCACAGAAATGCTGTGATGAGCCAGCCACATTATAGCAACAAGACTTGTATCCGAATTGACATTGTCCGCTACATGCATAGGCTCGCATTTCCATATGAATACTCTCAGAACATAAAGGATCCGTTCCTTCTATCGGAGGATGAATAACATCGATATCATCATCCTCGTTATCATCCTGGAAACATTGCATATCATAAGCATGAACAAGCTCATGGTGGATAATTCTCTGAATATCCTCATCACTTTTGCCTCCTGCACATACACGAATATTATTCTGACCTGTCTCTGGGTCTGGCCAACCACAGGTCCCCCCTGGATTACCCTCAGGGTAACTTGCGGGACATAGACGGTTATCCTCATTACAATCAAAACATTGAATGACCGGAATAACGCCGCCACAGGCAATAATTTTTGTGATCAACTCTTCACTTTCTGGGCTCAGATAAGAAGGACAAGAAATCTCAGGAGCTTGAGGAAGAGTTTCACTACTCTGTGGTAGAGGAATCTCGGTGATATCAACACCTCTTTCCTCTAAACCTCTGGCGCTCAATAGATGTGCGCTATCCATCGTCGTTATATTAGCAATCGATGCGCTATCACTCATGTATTCGTTGTATAGCATCTCAACCAAAGGAGCCATTTCAGACTGAACAATAACCGCCGAATGCTCGGCTCTTTTTTCAACACATTCTTCTATTGTTATTGAGCTGCAGTTTTTGGCGTCAAAAGTCGGAATTACAACATCTTTTCTGTAGTAGATTACATCACCTGAACTTGACTCGCCGCGAATAACAATCACGACAACATCTATTTGGTCTGCAATATGTCTTTTGAAGATCGCCTCTTCTGACGTATAAATAATATCGAAGTCCCATAACTCTCTCTCATATTCTTTATCTTCTTGATGCTTCTTTTGGTGCTGCGCCAGCAACTTAATACCTTTAACTTGATTTCGAAAAACTTTAATTTGAGAGCTTTTATTGACGATGCTTAGCCCCAGAGTTTCCGATAGAGCAGAATCATGCGCATGCCCCCTCAGAGTAAAGCCGAATAGAAACATCGCACAACAAGTTAATACCATGAATATTTGAAGAATTTTTAAACTACGCATTTGCCGCCTAATTACCTACATGAAAAATACTCTGTTAATATAATGCAATCCTTATTACTAAATTATTCTAACAAAAAAAGTTTAAATTTGAGTAAAAACAAATAAATGCCCCTTAGAAACAATAATTGACTTTTAACGCTCATTATCTTTATCTTGGGGCGCTAAAAACACATAAGGAAGCAAAGACATGGCAAGCAAAGGCAAAATCGTTCTCGCCTATTCCGGCGGACTAGATACCTCAATCATTCTGCGCTGG
>CAYGQP010000185.1:0-4348 GCA_964352115.1 uncultured Micavibrio sp.
CCGAAGCCCATGCTCAATTTTCATGGAAAACTCAAAAAATCCGGGCCATTTGGTAAAGTGTTTTTTGTCATGTTTGGGCTGCTGCCATTCACGATCAAGGCTTATTTCTTCCTCAGGAAAGTCAATCCGGACGTTGTTTACGCTGCCCAACCTCGCGCCGCCGTTGAAATAGGCTTAGCATGCAAACTAGCTGGAATTCCCATAGTATTTCATGTCCAGAGCGGTTTGCAGAAAAAACTTACGAGCCTTTATAAGCTTGCGAACGCCCTATCGAAAAATATCGTCGCCGTATCCTATGCAATCGCCGATGACATTAAGCATGAACTAGGCAAGGACGCGGCGGACAAAACAACCGTTATATATAATGGACTTCGGGACATGTATATAAACCTGGACCTCCCCGCCACACAAAATTCGACGACGACCTTACTTTTTGTGGGAACATACGTCCCGGAAAAGGGTCTTCACCATCTGATCAGAGCCTTCGCCGAAATCCCGGAAAAATCCCGCAAAAAAATGGTGCTTCAGGCTGCCGGCCTAAATCCCGACGAGGAATACACAAACTATATTACGGATCTATCGCGAGAACTTGGAATTCAGGAACAAGTCATTTTACTTGGCTTCCGTGAAGACATTCCTGAGCTCATAAACGATGCAGATATCATCATCACACCATCCATTGAGAATGAAGAGCTTATAATCAACGATGAAAAAAGGGTCATCAATTGGAAGGAGGGTTTCTGCCTCGCCGCACTGGAGGGCATGCGCGCTGCAAAGCCTGTTATCGCCAGCAGGACTTATGGATTGAAAGAAGTCGTTATTGACCAGGAAACAGGCCTTCTCGTTCCGCCGGGCGATCATCAGGCTTTGCGCATTGCGATTGAAAACCTCAGCGACAACAAAAGCCTCGGCAAAATTCTAGGACAAGCCGGTCGCGTGCGATTTAAAAACGTTTTTTCATTGAAAAAAATGAGCGATGAATTTGAGCATATTTTTAACCTCGCTCATACGCGCAGACTATGATTTGCGTGGCTATTCAAGTATGATATCAAATTGAAAAACCCTCGGATAATATTTATGAACCTCAAATACTACGCAAAATTCGCCCTCAAGGATTTCATTTATCGCGACCTTGTTCCCGGTCTTGGGTGCAAGCCTGACCGCATCCACACATGGATCAGCGCACTTCAAGACACACAAAGCCATAAAGGCCATATCGTCGAAATCGGCTGCAACATGGGCCGTAACGCGGCGTACTCCTACTACTACCTGACCCGCATTGAAAAACCCCGTCCATATTTGTGTATTGATACCTTCGGCGGCTTTGTAGAGAGCCAGTTTAAGGCCGATGAACAAAAAGGCACACCAGCACATATGGGTAAGATGTTCCGTGCAAACTCACAGAGCCTTTGCCGTTGGTATCTAAACAACAATGGCGCGCGTGATGTCGAATTAATGCAAGCCGACATTGTTGCCTTGCCTGATGATGATCTGCCAAAGAAAATCTCTGCTGCGTTGATTGATGTGGATCTTGAGGAACCTGTATATCACGCCCTAAAAAAGATTTACCCGCGCATGGAAAAGGGCGGAATCATTGTTGTGGATGATTGCGACGGCCTAGAATGGAAGGGCGACATCGGATATCGCCGCTTCATGAGCGAAATGGGTTTAAAGCCGGAACATGAGCATGGCATGGGCCTTGTTCGCATCCCGAAATAAAAAAGCCAAAAAACAAGGTCTCCAAAACCCTGCCATGACTCGCCTCTTCCTCTCCAGTTATGCATTTACAATCATTGGCGTAGGCTTGGGGTTTATCTCACATTTTGCACTCGCCAATTTACTGGATGCCGATGGCTACGGTAGATACAGCTTTATTTTCTCAACATCCTTTGTTTTATGCATGATTGCAATGTTTGGCTTCCAGGCTTCTACCGTTCGCTTGATCCCCATATATGAATTGGACAAAAACGAACACAAACTGATCTCCGCCCTGATTAAATTTTCTTATAAATTTGCCACCGTACTATCGCTTTTGGCCGGAACGGTTGTCTTTGGTTTGCTTTATGCATTTGGCTATGCAGAGAAATACACGCTACCGCTTCTCTCGTTCCTTTTTATTCTTCCTCTGCTTCAGGCTCTATTTTACTTAAACTCCGGATTGTTTAAGGCATTTCACAAAGCCATAGCCTCAGTTTTATATGAAGGCATTTATCGTGAAGCGCTAATGTTATTGTTAATTGGAATTTTCTTGATATCTCCAATCGGCTTTGACAATGCCTTCATAGCCTTAACAACGCTCTGCACAGTCTTGGTATTGCTTGTTCTCTCATCGCTCTTCCATAATCGCAAATTCATTCCCAAGACAGAGAGCTACACACCTACGCCCAGTGAATTCAGGGCGCAAAAGCTTGAATGGCTTAAGGTTTCCTTCCCAATGATGATGCTCATGGTGTTTAAACGCCTCATGCGCAGGATTGATATCATCATTCTTGGCCTTATGGTCGAACCAGAGCTTGTAGGGATTTATGCGCTAATGACTATGCTGGCCGATGGTTGCGCGATTGCTACAAAGCCGGCCTTGACCATTTTTGCACCCAAGGCTGCACAGCTTTTTAAGCAAAATAAAAAAGCCGAACTAAAGAAACTCTACAATCAGACACTCTGGCAAATTGCCGGAATGACTATGCTAACATCAATCATAGCCGCAGTTTTAGGGCCATATATCATTCCCTACTTTGGGGATGTCTACATGAATGGCTACAACACTTTGCTGATCCTGCTCATCGGGAATTTGATGACCATCCTCATGGGGCCCGCCATTCCCCTGCTGAACATGGCCATTTACGAAAAGGAAGCAATGAAATTCACCGCCATCGCCGCATTTTTAAACATCGCGCTCAATCCTTTTTTCATCTATTATTTTAGCATTGAAGGCGCGGCGCTTGTGACGGCTTTCGTATTTATACTTCAGCACGCCATGGGTGTGATGTTCATACGCCGCCATAAGATTTTGGAACAAGGGTCATGACCATGCAAACACAGACAAACCCCACCCCAACCATCGAAACGCAAAAGGTTTACGCCCCTGATTTTTTTATAGTTGGCGCGCCCAAATGTGGCACCACCGCGCTGTACAGCTACCTGAACGACCGCAAGGACGTCTTTATGCCCAACGTCAAGGAACCCCGTTATTTCGCAGATGACATGAACATACACCTTCAGGTCAACACGGCCCAACAATACAGCAACCTGTTCAAAGCCCGTCGCGACGATCAAACAACCGGAGAGGCCTCGGTATGGTACCTGTATTCTGAAACCGCAATCAAGAACATCATGAAGGCCCGTCCTGACGCAATGTTTATTGCCATGGTTCGCAATCCAATCGATATGATGCAATCCCTGCATCGTGAAATTTACAATATGTGCTGGGATGATATCGAGGATGTGGAAAAGGCCTGGGACGCGCAAGATAAACGCGCAAAGGGACTATCAATTCCCAAACTCTGCAAGGATCCAAAGCTTTTGCAATATCATGATATGTGCGCGTTGGGCTCCCAACTGGAGCGGATGTTTCAGATTGTCCCGGAATCACAAAGGCTTGTTCTGGTCTTTGATGATTTCGCGCAGGATGCTGAAACCTCATACAGGCAGGCATGCGAGTTCCTAGGGCTCCCGTCTGATAACCGTACGGACTTCCCCCCCGTTAATGAAAAGCGCACCTACCCCGCGCGCGGTTTTGTGAAAGCTTTGCGGTACGGTGCCAATGCCTTTTCGCCGCTGAAGAAGGCCTTGCGCAGGATATTCCCGGATTACCGCCCAGCATGATGAAACCGCTTTATGACCTTCAGGCCGGAAAAGTTAAAAAGACAGAATTATCAAAAGCTTTTAGAGCACAACTAAGCGAGAATTTTGACCATGAGATCACAAGGCTAGAAGTCTTGCTGGGTCGGGATTTTTCGCACTGGCGCATTTAAGATCAAGCCCAGCGCCACTCAAGCTCGGCCAAAGATTGCGCTTCAGGCAGCAACCTTAAACGGATCGTGCAAACGACGAAGCAGAATATTTGAAAGCTTTAGCTTTGCCTGCTTGTTCAAAAAGGGCAAAGTGTTGACGACACTGGCAAACCGCATATGAGATTCAATCTTCTGATAATAAGACTCCGAAACCATGTCGTTTCGTATCTCCTGCATCTTTTTCATTAAGACCGGATCAAGCCCCACGACTGGAAAAAAATGATAATGCGCAAACACAGCCTCTTCGGGGGTATCCGCAAAAAAAGCGCTGAAATTAAATATACTCGGTGCCTCGGCTACATTTACACCAGATTTCGCCAAAACCAGTGGTAAAG
>CAYGQP010000186.1:0-4337 GCA_964352115.1 uncultured Micavibrio sp.
GTCTTGGAATTCAGATCGTTGGCGGCTTCTGACAGAGAAATAGCCCCTTTCCCGGATTCCACCATCGCCGCTTCCATGTGACTAACGGTTGATGAAATCTCTCCTGTTCCGCTTTGGGCTTTTTGCGCACGGTTTAAAATTTCTGCCGTTATTGTGCTTTGTTTATCGACCGCGCTGATCATATCCGCCGTTGATGAATCTATGCCCTTTACGCTGCCCACCATCGACTGCGCAATTTTCATTGATCTTCGAGCTGATTGGTTAATTAGCTCGATTTGTTGCGTGATACTTTCCGTCAACGCTTTTGTTTCATCCGCCAGGACTTTTACTTCACGGGCCACGACGGAAAATCCAGCCCCAGCCTCTCCGGCGTGCGTGGCTTCTATCGTTGCGTTCAAGGCCAGAAGGTGTGTTTGTTCTGCGATGCTGTTGATGGATTCAATGATTTCCAGTACCCCATCAACGTTCTCTTGCAAATGATCCAGCTCTACTTGTGCTTGAAGGGCCTCTAAAACTGTGGCTTTTGATTTTTCGGCTGTCACATTCACCGTTTTTGAAACCTCGGATATTGCGCTTGAAAGCTGGGTCGTCGCATCATTAACGGAATGAACATCCTCACCCGTTGATTGAATGCGCGAGGCAATCGCGCCACTATCCTGCCGCATTTTATCCAGGGCCCCCGTCATGCCAGAGGAGACATTTTGCAGTGTTTGTGCAGATTGAAAGACCTGTTCGATCATGGTTTTAATTTTATCCTGAAACTCCTCAGAAACATGGATGGGCTTATCAATTAAAGGTTCCCGTTCTTCAGAGGGATGCTCTTCCGTCACAACATGAACTGGTTGATTGCTGTGGAGATACTCCTTCAGTTTTTGTAGAGCCCTGGCCAGAGATCCAAGCTCGTTTTGTGCATCCATGTGCGAAACAGAAACACCATTCTGACCGTGTGTCAGGCGATCTGCCGTATCAGCCATAGCCGCTATAGGCTGAGCAATTTTGTGCGCTAGAATGGCCGACCATGTTGCGCCCAAACCAAACGCAAAAAGCCCAACAATAAGGCTGATAAGTAACAAGGATTCAATATCTTCGGCGATGTTTTCCTGCAACATTATTCTTTCGTCCAACAATGCCGCCTTAATCGCTCTTGATTGTGCAACAATCTTCGGGCCAAGAACATCAATAACATCAGCATAAATCATTGTTTTTGCAAGAATAAGCTCCCCAACGCTTTCTAATGCCGCCGCATAAGACTCCAAATCATCAATAAACACTTTCAGAGGAGCCTCTTTAGGCGTGCCTTGCGCAAGCCATTGCAGGTCATATGCTGTATTCAAAGCTGTTGCAATGTGTTTTGTTGCGGCTTCTAGGTCCTCCGCATTTTCATTTCGTAGAAATTTGTTCGTGGCTATATGCACAGCAGACAGGCTTTGAATAATCGTTGTGGAGTCGATGATGTCACTGTGACGTGCGCTAACCGCGGCGCTTTCCAGCATGGACGCTGAGGTTGTGCGTACGCGCTCCCCTATTTCATCAAGCCCAGCTGCAATAAGGCGATCGGCCTCTTCTGTCGCGTCAAATGCCTGCCTAAATGAGGTCCTGTAACGCTCTAAATCCTTCTCTAATGCATGTACAGACTCATAAATGTCTGCATATTTTTCCCGGTCCAAAGGTTCGGAAATTTCATTTTGAAGCTCCACAAGCATATCAATGCTTGATTTTACTGCTTCTGCATCATCCAGGCTATTCAATGCACGGTAACGAAACGCGTGCATGTTTGTATCAAGAAGCACAGCTTCGGTGTCGGCCATGCCTTGTATTTGTTCACCGATTTGCTTATACGCCAAAAAATATTGCCGCGCCTGTTCCAGCCCAAACTGACTATACGCCGTGATGAACGCCACCAATACCAACAAAAAGCCGAAAGCAAAATAAATATTTGTTTTTATTGATGTTTTTTCCATGCGGCAATCTGTATTGTAAGCAGTGTATGAGTTGAAACTACTGATTTACCCTAACACAGTCATACCGCATCATACACAGCGCAACTGAGGTTATACGCAGCAAAATAGGGGCATAAAAAGCTTGATTTCAGCGGCGAAATTCCATAATGGTTCTCTCATGACTAAAACTCTTCATATAGTTGGTGCAGGTTTAGCGGGCAGCGAAGCCGCATGGCAGGCCGCAGAAATGGGCGTAAGCGTTACCCTTTATGAAATGCGCCCCAATCAAAAAACGGCGGCCCACAAGACGCAAAATGCAGCGGAGCTTGTGTGCTCAAACTCCTTTCGGAGTGATGATGCCGAACACAATGCTGTTGGGCTTTTGCACGAGGAAATGCGGCGCTGTAACTCTCTTATCATGCGGGAAGGCGATAAGGCTGCCGTTCCTGCTGGCGGAGCGCTTGCCGTTGATCGTGATATTTTTTCACAAGGCGTTACGAAAGCCCTTCTGGAGCACCCCCTCATTCATATTGAGCGCGGTGAAATTGAAGAACTGCCTGATGAAAGCCAAGGGCATTTTATCATTGCAACTGGTCCCTTAACCTCTGATAAACTTGCACAATCCATCCAAAAGGCCACAGGCGAAGAAGCTTTGGCGTTTTTCGATGCCATTGCCCCGATCATCCATACCGAGAGCATTGACATGGATATCTGCTGGTTTCAATCGCGCTACGATAAAGAAGGCCCGGCAGGCACAGGCAAGGACTATATAAACTGCCCGATGAACAAAGACCAGTATACACAGTTTATAGAGGCTCTTCTCTCTGCTGAGTACGGGGAATTCAAGGATTGGGAGAAAGATACCCCCTATTTTGAGGGATGCATGCCGATTGAGGTCATGGCAAGCCGCGGAATTGAGACTTTAAGGTTTGGGCCAATGAAACCAGTCGGCCTGACAAATCCTCATAATGAGGAGCCGCCATACGCGGTAGTACAGTTAAGACAAGATAACGCTCTGGGTACGCTTTATAACATTGTAGGCTTTCAAACAAAGATGAAATGGGGCGAACAAACCCGTGTCTTTAAAATGATACCAGGACTTGAAAACGCAGATTTTGCAAGGCTTGGCGGCTTACATAGAAACACATTCATCAACGCCCCCAAAATACTAGACGATACGTTTCGTTTAAAAAATAAAAAGCACGTACGCTTTGCGGGTCAAATCACGGGGTGCGAAGGATATGTTGAAAGCGCATCTGTCGGCCTCATGGCCGGTCGCTATGCCGCAGCGGAGATTTTAGGCCATGAGATGACAAACCCTCCGCAAACGACAGCGATGGGTGCCCTCGCCTCTCACATTACAGGCGGAGCAAACGAAAAGACCTATCAACCCATGAATATTAATTTTGGCTTATTCCCTCCCCTTAATGATCAGGAGCGCTTCCTTCTTACACCAAGCGGGAAACGTAAGAAAGCCAAGGGCAAGGACAAGAAAAAGCTCTATACCAGCCGCGCACTCAGAGATCTTGACTTATGGCTTAATCCTGCGAAAATTGCAGCCTAAAGTTTAATCATGTCCTTATCATCCAAAAGAAAGCGAAATGCATGAATATTCGCCTGTCCACTATAGTTTTCGTCATATTTTCATTACTTATTGCTGCAGCATTTATTCAATCTAGCTATGCGCAAAAAACCAATACATACCCCATTGGCAGCATCGTAAAGATTCAAGGCGATGTTTTCAGCAACGGCGATACCTCAAAGCGTGCGATGCGGGAAAACGATCCTGTATTTATGGGCAGTCACATAGAGACCGCAGATGCCGCGCGTGCGCTCATCGTGTTTATTGATGATACACAGGTGACATTGGGCGAAAACGCTGACTTCACAATCGATGAATACGTATTTGACCCCTACGATGCTGACGAAAACAGCGGCTCCTTTAGCATCACCAAGGGGGCGATGCAATGGGTCAGCGGTATGTTGTCGGCCCGGGAAACACCAGACATCGCCATACAAACCCCGCAAGGGTCCATCGGTATTCGCGGCACGGCTTTTTGGGTCGGCGAAATTGCAGAAGGCTATGGCGCATTTGTTAAAAAGGGCCGAATTGGTTTTGAGGGCGATTGGGGGAGCGCAGATCTCTTTGCAAATGATGGCATTTACATTACCCCTGAAAACCCCACTGAGGTAAATAACACTTTCTGGAAAGATCCACAAAAGGCTGTTGCTGAGCAAAAAGTTGCTTTTTCAGGGCTTTCGGCGGAAGGCCTTCAGGGCGCAATACAAAATATCCGTATTACCTGTGTTCCAATAAAAGCTGCGCGGAATACGGCAAGTCCATTCGCAAGGCGCAAATGGAAGAAGAATTCCTTGAGATTGTAAAAACTGTAAAAC
>CAYGQP010000187.1:0-4321 GCA_964352115.1 uncultured Micavibrio sp.
CTTATATTCTTAGAATACATAAAATTTTATGTAAAAGCAACAGTTTTATGTAAAATTTTAGATAATTTACGATAATTTTCAATTAATCAAGCAATTTCAGTGGCATAGACATCACATCCGGGTACTCAGATGTAAACAACATCGATTCCTGCGTTGCCGGATGAATAAAGCCAATTTCCTGCGCGTGCAGAGCCTGATGCGGGATTTTCTTAATAAAATCAGCACACTCATCACTCACGCCCAGGTTTTTTAGCGCGGCGCGAACGGCCGTTGGTTGAGGGCCATATACGGGATCGCCAATAAGTGGGTGTTTTATGCTTTGCATATGGACGCGAATTTGATGCGTGCGCCCACTTTCCAGTTTACAGCGCACAAGCGACAAAGCATCGCCCCAGCTTTTCTCAATCGAATAATGCGTGCGCGCCTGTTTGCCATCTCTTCGAACAGCTATTTTTAAGCGATTATAAGGGTCGCGGGCCAGCGGCAGATCTATTATGCCTCTGGGCGGCATAGGAACACCAAATACCAGTGCCTTGTATACACGAGACAGGGAACGATCCTTGAGCTGCTCAGACAGACCCTGATGGGCCTTATCGGTCTTTGCTACAACCATAAGGCCGCTGGTTTCCTTATCCAGCCTGTGAACGATGCCCGGACGCATAACACCTCCAATACCGGACAGGCTATCCCGGCAATGATGAAGCAGCGCATTTACGAGCGTTCCTGACCAATTCCCAGCGCCGGGATGCGCGACCAGACCAACCGGCTTATTGATCACGAGCAGGTGCTCATCCTCATAGACAATATCGAGAGGAATATCTTCAGGTTCCGGGGTGGCATCGACGGGCGGCGGCACCTTAATCTCGACACGATCACCTGCTTTTAGTTTTCGGGACCCATTTTCAGCCATCAGGTGATTGAGCTTAACGCAGCCCTTGGTGATTAACCCTTGTACACGCGCACGGGAGAGATCGTCGATATTATCGGCAATCGCCTTGTCCAGACGCTGGCCAGCGGTATGTTCATCAACCACGAAGTCGTATGTATCAGGATTTGATGCGTCGTCTGTCATCGGTCGTCAAATGACCGTTTTACACAGGGGTCTTTGTACTCTTCCATTGAAGAAGCTGCAACAACCCACCCCTGCTGGTCTTTTTCAGTGCCCACTTCAAGCCCTGTTTTGGGGTCCTTGATCACATTGGTGACCTTCGTCTCGCCGATAATGATGCGCTCATTGCGGCTGCCCATAATCAGGGCATGCGCAGTTGAGCCATCGCCATTGAAATATTCATCACTGGAAAACAACACGCCGCGCGGGTTTAAAGTTATAAGCCTCGCATAATCCTGCTTTCCCTCCATGTCATCTATATCAGCGCCCTTGGGGATTTTCACCGTCAAAAGTGCAGACATAAGACCGGTGCTCGATGTGGATACACCCTTCGCCGCATAATCCAAATCTCCACGATAATAGCGTTGCCAGGCAATCTGGCCATTATCGCCGTCCAAGACCATAACCCAAGCCGCCAAATTACCCTCACCATAAGGGTGGGACTCCCCGGCCATGACCACAAAATTTTGAACATAGTCGGAAACGGCATTAATCTGCGCGATACGTCCTCTTGGGAATTCACGTTCCCAGATAATCTCACCTGATGCACCTAACCTTAAAACCCAGCCGACTTTTCGGCCGTCAGCATTGCGCACATAACCTGCGGCCACGTATTGCCCGTCACCATAGTAATCCAGAGATAAAATTTTATTTTCCAGACCCGGCACAAATGAGCGCTCACGCACTTCTTTTCCGTCGTTATCCAAATCATAAATACGGGCAAAGCCACCGAGGCTTTTTGGCGGCACCACATAGGCTGACAAAAAGAAGCCTGAGGCATTTGATTTTTTTATGACCTCAACAGCGCTTATGCTGCCCTCATCCGCGGCAATTTCAGAGGTGCTGAGAAGCTCGCCTTTGGTATCAAATAGCCCGACCCAGATTTTCGTATTTTTTGAGCGGCGGGATTTTTCAACATCAGCGATCACTAAAAGTTTATCGTCATGCTCAATGATCTTTACGGGGCGAACAAATCCCTCAATCACATGTGTTTTTGACCATTTTGAGCGGCCGCGGCGATCCAATTCCGCCATGATCATCTGAGGCTTTGAAAAACGATCTTCTAGCACCGAGCCGATCACCAGCGTGTTTTTATTGCTCAGTGAAATTCCGCTTGTAAAGTTTTCGGTCTTTTTTTCATCGCCAAATACACGCTCCCAAACATTATAAGACCCTGCGGAGGGTTCAGGCATTTCATATATTGTTTCATACAGTATGTTACAGTCCTGCGCCCTGCCCTGAAACGGCAGCAATGCGAGGACAAAAAGCGCGATGAATGTGAAATACTTGTTGGTCATTGGGCTGTGGCAATTGGCTTCTCTATTTGATCAGTCTAAAATTAAACCATGAAAAAGTCTATCAATGCATGCGATAAAACGAAGATATGAAAGTTCTGATCATTACTGATGCTTGGCATCCCCAAGTGAACGGGGTCGTTCGCACGTATGAGTATCTGATTGAAGAACTGGAAAAGCTCGGGCATTCAGTAAAGGTCATTAGCCCGTCTGATTTTTCCCGCACAATTCCTATGCCCGGCTATCCCGAGATCAAACTGGCGTTATTTCCGGGTCGACGCCTTAAAACCATTGTTGAAAGCTATAAGCCCGATGCTGTTCACATCTCCACAGAGGGGCCGATCGGCTGGGCGGGGCGAAATTATTGCGTCAAACATGGCCAACCATTTACTACGTCTTATCACACGCAGTTTCCGGATTATGTCGCAAAGCGGTTTGCGAAATATTTACCGTTTTTGTTCCGCCCCATTCACAGCATTGCGAAATGGGTCGTTCGTAAATTTCATTCCCGTTCAAAGGTGATGATGGTTGCGACGCCCAGCCTTGAAGAACAGCTGAAAGACTGGGGATTTAAAACGCCGATGCATCGCTTGGTGCGCGGCGCGAATTTAGATCTGTTCTATCCCGGTGAAAGGACCCAGTTCATAGATCTCCCGCACCCCGTTGCACTCTGCGTCGGTCGCGTGGCGATCGAAAAAAATCTGGAAGCATTTCTTGATATGGATTGGGATGGTTCAAAGGTCGTTGTCGGAGATGGTCCAAGCAAGGAAGAACTAAGTAAACGCTACCCTAATGTTCACTTTGCCGGCAAAAAGTTCGGCGATGAGCTCGCTGAATACTACCGCTCAGCCGACCTGTTTGTCTTTCCATCAAAAACCGATACGTTTGGTATTGTTTTAGTTGAGGCACTCGCAAGCGGCCTTCCTATTGCAGGATTTAACGTCACCGGACCGAAAGATATTGTCACAAAAGATTTTCTGGGCGCGCTGCATGAGGATGATCTTGGCCTTGCAGCTAAAAACGCGCTTAAAAGCGGCACACGGGAACAACGTGCGCAGTATGTGAAGGATTTTTACACATGGGAATACGCGGGAAAGCAATTCGAAACCGCGCTCAAAGTGCTTCAGACCTGAAGGAAACGACAGCGAAAATCATTTGTGAACAAAACAGAGCCTGAATTTGCACCGTATACAGGGAATCATATACCATAGAGAGGTAGTATACTTTTCTGGCAGTCCTGCCGCCCGTTCGTTTGTCCGCACAAAGACCTTCATTCATGAACTCTGCGCAAAGCACCTACTACAGATCTGTTTTTCTCTCTGATTTTCATATGGGGGCCAAGGCCTTTGACGCTTCAGCCGTAGTTGATTTCCTCAAATCCATTGAGTGTGAATATTTGTTTTTGGTGGGCGATATCATTGATGGGTGGAAGCTTAAGAAGCGCTGGTACTGGACCGAAAACTGTAATCGGGTCATTGACGAAATCCTGCGCAAGGCCGATGGCGGCACAAAGATTGTTTACTTACCCGGCAACCACGACGAGGAGGTGCGTAAATTTATGCCTCTTACCCGCAAAGGGTTTGAGCAAAACTACAACATCAAGATTAAAGATAAGATTGTCCATACTTTGGTTGATGGCCGGCATTTTCTGGTGATGCATGGCGATCAGTTTGACCGTCGCATTCTCCGAGGCCGACTATCGAAAATCAGCGATCAACTTTATGACTGGTTCATGGATTTAATTAGCGGGCATGAGGGACCAAAAATTAATATCGATGGAAAAATGAAGCCCTTCTCTCTTGCAAAATACCTCAGCAAACAAGGGCAAAGAGCGATCTATATGCTCAATAACTTTGAACGTGCGGTATACAAAAAAGCACGGCGACGCAATGTGCATGGCCTTATTTCAGGCCATACC
>CAYGQP010000188.1:0-4320 GCA_964352115.1 uncultured Micavibrio sp.
TAAAGCTCAAAAGCTTGGAAGGGATATTAGGATAATATGCCATTTGCGGGTTATTCGTCAGGTAATAACCTTGCCCCTGGCCAGCCAGGCTATAATATGTTGAAAAGGTATTGGGCGGAAACCTCAGTAGAACCAGGCTGTTCCTATATGTAATGCCGTTGCCTATTTTCTGTCTGTATTCTTCAATCGCAGCGCGGCCATTAACTGTTATGTTGTGCGGCGGCATGTAAACCGTGCCATAAAACTGGTGATAAGTCGCTATACCTAAGTCATGAGAAATCGGAGCAATTGCGCCACCGGGCGCTCTGCGCGTTAAATTATCCGGACATGATGGGTCATCTGCAAAGCTCTGATAGCTGAAAAATAATGAGAAAAAGATGAAAGACAAGGCCATTGATATACGCATAAGTGCTCCCCTTTCAATGCACATTTCAATAATACGCTATATTATTATGTAATGTCAAAGATTAGGAGCGCTGGGCCATCTCTCGCTCGGCATTCATCATTTCGGTGACCAAGTTGTCAAAGCTGATTTCCGGTCTCCAGCCTAGCTTCATATGCGCCTTGGTCGCGTCACCCAATAGGTTATGCACATCCTTTGGTCTAAAAAACCGCGCATCTACGCGCACCAGGATTTTATCACTTTGGGCATCGACGCCAATTTCACCCATACCATGACCTTCCCACTTGATCTCGATTCCGGCGCGTTTAAAGCACGCTTCAGTGGCTTCGCGAACGCTATGCGCTTTTCCTGTGGCCAAGACGTAATCATCGGGTTCTTCCTGCTGAAGCATCATCCACATACCGCGCACGTAATCGCGGGCATGGCCCCAGTCACGCTTTGCCGAGAGGTTGCCTAGTGAAAGAAAATCTTTTTGCCCGGCTTCGATCTGCGCGATGGCTTTCACGATTTTACGTGTGACAAAATGCTCGCCGCGCAATGGGCTTTCGTGATTGAACAGAATGCCATTTGACACATGAAAACCATAGGATTCACGGTATATTTTTGCCAGATGATATCCGGCCAACTTCGCTACGCCATAGGGGCTTACGGGCTGAAACGGTGTTTTTTCATTTTGCGGCGCGGGGGCGTTACCGAACATTTCGGACGAGGAAGCCTGATAAATGCGCACACGGTCCTGCATTTCCAGAACACGAACAGCCTCCAGCACATTGAGCGTGCCCTTCGCGTTGATGTCTATCGTCGAGCTTGGCGTTCTAAAACTGACATGGACCTGCGTCATTGCGCCGAGATTGTAAATCTCCGACGGTTTAATTTCCTTGATCAGGCGCGTGATGTTTAACGCATCCGTCAAATCACCAATGTGAAGCGTCAAACCCTTGTGCTGATCAATATTCAGTGTTTTGAGACGTTCCTTGCCATCCATCGCATCCCAGCGGATTATGCCATGGACCTCATAGCCCTTTTCAAGCAGGAGCTGGGTTAAGTACGCCCCATCTTGTCCGGTGACGCCGGTGATGAGTGCTTTTTTAGTAGAGCTAATCATCGACAACAATCAAACCCCATAGATTAGACAGAGAGCGCTTTTTGATCGCTCTGGGGGCTGGATCATACGTAAAGTGCGACGGATCCAGGCGTTTTTTCATGCCCTCGGTGATAAACGGCCAGACGAGCTGGTGCCAAAATTTCGGCGGCATGTATTCAGGAATGCCAATATCAACCGGTGGGCGGTAATTGCCATTGTAAAACGTCCCAAAGAGGATGTCCCATATCACCACATTTTCGCCGTAGTTCTTATCGCCCTCCCGCAAGTCTTTTGAGTGATGCCAGCGATGAAGCTCCGGTGTATTGAATATATAATTGAGCGGTCCGAAGCGCATATCCACATTGCAGTGGGTCATCATACCAATGAATGCCGTAACTGCGGACACCCACTTCACAACCTCCATCGGCGCGCCGAGAACAATAAGCACAGATAAACCAAGAATGATTTTGAACAATGAATCCGCAAAATGGAAACGGCCCGTATTAACAAACCAGAGCTTCTTCACACTGTGGTGAATAGCATGCACCCTCCAGATTGGCTTATGCTCATGTGCCAGCCTGTGCGCCCAATACAGGCCAAACTCTGCCGCGACCACGCCCAGCGACACCTGCGCCCAGAGCGGCCATTCACGCGGCCACAATCCGGGATTGGTTTCATCCAGAGGCTTTAGATACTCCGTCAGGCCAATGACACCGCCAAACAGCAGCAACATCTGGACCGTGCCCTTAGATGATAAAGTATGAGCGATATCGGCAAAGATCTGACCATCATTGAATTGCCATTTGCGTTCATGCGGCATCCAGCGCTCCAGGAAAAACAGACTTAAAATCAGGAAGATATAGGCGAAATTGAAGAACATCACCGTTTGATCAATAGCAAAACCATAGGCCGTTATGCTCATACATATAACGAACAGGCCCGGCCATATAATATACGAAAGCCCCGTGTATAAAGGGCCGCGCTTCTCGAACTTAGAAGGGGCTTGGCTTGTTGTTGCGGTCACTTCGTCAACGGTGTGATTCATGAATTGATTTTATAGTATCCCTTATACCAATCAACGAATTTCTCAACGCCGTCACGAAGCGGGGTTTCAGGCCTAAACCCTATGTTTTGTGATAGATCGTCGACATTGGCATAAGTCGCATACACATCGCCGGGCTGCATGGGCAGGAATTCTTTTTCGGCCTTGATGCCCGTCAATTCCTCCATTATTCCGACCAAATCCATCAGATCCTCCGGGTTATTATTGCCGATGTTATAGAGGCGATAAGGCGCGCTGCTGGAGGAGGAGTTTGGATTATCACCGGACCAGTCGGGATCAGGTTCCGCGATATGATCAATCAGGCGGGTCATCGATTCAATGATATCATCGACATAGGTAAAGTCGCGCTTCATATCACCGTTATTAAAGATCTGGATCGGTTTGCCATCGTACATGGCTTTGATAAATTTAAACATCGCCATATCAGGCCGTCCCCATGGACCATAAACGGTAAAGAACCGCAATCCCGTACATGGCAGACGATACAAATGCGCATAGGTATGCGCCATGAGCTCATTGGCCTTTTTCGTCGCGGCGTATAGGCTGATCGGGTGATCCACATTGTGATTCGTCGCAAAAGGAAGCGTCGTATTCGCGCCATACACAGAACTTGAGGACGCATAAATCAAATGCTTCACGTCATTGTGGCGACATCCTTCAAGGATATTGGTAAAGCCTATGACGTTACTGTGCATATATGCATGCGGATTTTCGATGGAATAGCGAACGCCAGCCTGCGCGGCGAGATTGACGACCGTGTGGAACTGATTGTCCTTAAAAAGGCGCTCCATGGCCAAACGGTCAGCAAGATCGATCTTTTCAAATGTAAAATTATCATAGGTAGAAAGCCCCTGCAGGCGCCCTTCCTTAAGATTTACATCGTAATAATCATTAACGATATCCAGACCGACTACGTCATAACCCTCTTCACACAGCCGCTTTGCATAGTGAAAACCGATAAAACCTGCAGCACCTGTGACAAGTATTTTTTTCATTATTCCTGAGTACTGGATGCGGCGGCGCGGTGCAAGCGGTCATTGATCGCAATCCCCAACCCCTGCGCCGGAATGTTCATAACGGCTATTACGTCTGCGCCGGACTGATCAAGCGCTTTGAGCATGGCAAAGAGGTTCGCCGCTGCCTGATGGAGATCGCCATCCTCGCTCAGGTTACAAAGATTTTCCGGTGGCAAATCCTTTGCTGCGCCGCCGCCCTCAATGCCCATAAACTGGATTGCGCCAAATGCCAAGAGCGCCTCTCCCGGCTTTACGTCCACTGCGTTGAGGCGCAACGGCGTATTTGGCGCATAGTGTTTCAGCATCTGCCCCGGTGATTTTGGTGCGTCTTTGGGTTCGTGGTCATAGGCAATCTCAATACCCAGAACAGCCGAAATATCCTCCGCTGTAATTGCGCCAGGCCTTAAGATAACCGGTGCATCTCCGCTCAAATCGAGCACTGTAGATTCAAGGCCTATAGCGGTTTGTCCGGCTGCGAGGATCATATCGACCTTATCGCCCAACGATTCCGCTACATGCATTGGTGATGTGGGGCTCAGCGTGCCTGAAGTATTCGCACTGGGCGCAACGAGTGGGAAATCAAGCTGTTTCAACAAATCCTGAGCAACCGGATGGGCTGGAATGCGCAAAGCGATGGTGCCTAGGCCTGCGCTTGCAAGCTCAGACAAACCAGAGCCCTCCTTTCGAGGAGCAATCAATGTTAGCGGACCGGGCCAAAAAGCCCGCGCCAGTGCTTTTATGCGCTCATCAGGCT
>CAYGQP010000189.1:0-4277 GCA_964352115.1 uncultured Micavibrio sp.
CCCCTGACAAAAGAGCGACATGAAGAGATAGAGATAAAAGACGTTGAGGATATTAAGCTCGGTGCGGGAGAGATACTTCTCGTTGAAGATCAGGAAGAGGTGCGCCAGATGATGACTCGCATGCTTGAGCGTTTGGGACTTGATACACATGTGGCCACAACGGGTTTGGAAGCCTTGGATATTCTGCGCGAAAACCCCGGTGCTATTGATCTTGTGATCACGGATCAGAATATGCCGAAGATGACCGGGCTGGAGTTGGTGTATCAGGCGAATATCGATTTCCCAGATTTACCGTTTATTCTGTTATCAGGGTATAGCGAACAGAAACTGAAAGACTTGATGCGGGAACATCCGGCCATTAAAGCCATATTGCGCAAACCGATCTCAAAAAGAGATCTGGCCACAGAGATCAGTAGAGTTTTGAATTTAGCGCATGGCTTGGACGAGCAGGGAAAAAATGCCGCAGCATGATGCCGGCTTTTAGCTTTTTTGACCTTCCAGCCACCACGTCAACGTCACCATTCCTAATAATATCAGAGCCATAATCCAAGAGGGTAAGAAGGGTTGATCCTTTACACCGGTCACAATGAAATCATTGTTTTTCTTGAGTCCAATCCAATCCCGACCAGCGTATTTTGAGCGTTTTGTGTAATGCCCAATCTCTGGTTCAGGTGTCGTGTTGAGCCATAATGCACCGCCGTTTGAGGCTTCAATGACCGGCTTTAAGTTTTCACTTGTGGTTTTGACGGCCCTGTATTCTCTTGGGGATGTTTCACCGATGATGGCAAAGCGTTTTTGGTTATTTTGATCTTCAAAGCTATAGATGCCAAGTTGATCAGCGCGGAAGGCATAGGTTAAAAATCCCTCCCGATCTTCTTCCAAGGTGAAAACTTCGTGTTCTCCGTTAGGTTTTGTCATTTTTATATCGCGGCCTTGGGCATTATAATTTTGTGACCGCACACTGATTTGCTGACCATTGACCTGAACCAGCAGGGCACGCTCGTCCAATTCAGGCTCCTTCATCAGCCAGTGTACGACGCGGCGCAGGAATTCACGATGGGGCCCGCCACCATCATATCCTCTTGACCATAGCCAGATGTGATCGCTTGCAAGTTGGGCGACGCGGCCTTCTTCGAAGCGATCCAGAATTAGCAGCGGGGCATTATTCACGCCGTTCATCAGCACATCCCCACGTTTGGGTTTGAGCATAACCTGACGAAGCCAGTCACCCCAGACGGGCTCGCCCTTGTCATTTGTGTTCCAGATGAGAGAGCGCGTTACGGGGTGGCGTTGACCATTTTCAGTTATGCTTGGCCGGAACGGTTCACGCATAACCTGGCCGTCGGGTATACCGGGCAGAATTTCCTGCAAAGCGGTTGTGAAGATGGAATCATCACCGGCAAAAGACGGACCGCTGGATTCCAATAATGCGCCGCCTTCCTTGACGTATTTGACGATGTTTTCAAAGTAATGGCTGGGGAGAATATGATTGAGGCGATAGCGATCGAAGATAATGAGATCGAATTCATAGAGCTTGATTTCGAATAATTCACGAAAAGGGAAGGCGATCAGAGAGAGTTCGTTTTGTGGCGTGCTGTCTAGTTTCGAAGGTTCTCGCAGAATTGTGAAATGAATTAGGTCAACGCCGGGATCGGATGTCAAAAGGTCTCGCCATGTGCGACCACCGGCGTGCGGTTGGCCGGAGACGAGGAGAACGCGCAAACGATCGCGAACACCGTTTACGATCAACGCTGTCTGGTTGTTAACGGTTGTGATTTCGTCATCGACATCGTTGACCTTGATTTCAAAAACATTTTGCCCGGCGTGATCGATGGGTAAATTAAAGCTCAGTGTTTGTCCAACCGTGACATCAAAGGTTTCAACATCCCGATCATTGCGCGTCACCGTAAGCGTTGCAAGTTGGTCATCAATGTTATCTGTGTCCTCAATGCGGTATTCGACCGTTATGCTCTGGCCTACGATCCCATAGGACGGGGCCTTTTCGATGACAAGTTGGCGGTCTTTTTCATTATCGTTCCCGGTTAACAGAACATGAACCGGGCCATATTGTGCCATAAGCTCAGGGTTATTCGGGACATCATGAATTTGGCCATCACTGAGGAAGATGACTCCTGCGCGGCGTGATAATGGTACGTCAGAATAGGCCTGATCCAGAGCATCAAAAAGGCGGGTGTCATTGGATAATGGGCCAGATTCGGGGGCTTCAATCACTCGAAGTTCAAGATCATCGTAACGTGCAAGCTCTTTTTCAATGTGCTTGCGCGCTTCATCGCGTCTTTTTGCCCGTTCCCCAAAGTTTTGCGAAGGGCTGGTGTCAACAACAACAATAGCGATATCGCTTGTCGATTGGCGTTCTTCCTCAAGAACAGAGGGGTGAAGTAGCGCGAGAATAAACAGCGCGACACACATCAAACGAAGTGCCGGGAATTTTCTTTTTTGAATAAAGGTAACGGCGAGTAACACTGCGCTTGCGATGCCAATGAAGATCAACCAGCTCTGCGGTAGCAGGGGATCGAAATAGACATTAATGGCTGTGGTTATATCCATATCTATTGCCCCAATCGTTCAAGAATATAAGGCACGTGGACCTGATCTGCTTTATAATTCCCGGTCAGGGCATACATCATAAAGTTTACGCCGACCCTGAACGACATCTCTTCCTGCCGCGTTTCCGGGCGAACGGACCCACTGCGAGATGTTCGTGCATTGGCCCAGCCGCCAGCCCAATCGTTCCCACCGATGATGACGGATGACACACCATCGCGGCTGGTTGCGCTTCTGGTCTCCACCCATAACTGTCCACCTGTATATCGTCCCGGATAGTCTTCAAGCAGATAAAACGCGCGGGAGAGAACATGGTCCTTTGTTATGGGCGCAAGTGGCGGAATATTGAGATTGCCGATCATTTGACGAAGCGCGACTGCATTTGCGGTTTCGCTCATTCTTCCCGTGGATTGATTTTGATCGCGGGTGTCGAATAGGATTGTTCCGCCCTGATCAAGGTAGTTCTGGATGTTACTGATGGCGGCGTTTGACAAGTTTTGCGGTAGCGCAGTGACCGGCCAGTAAATAAGAGGGAAGAACGTTAGATCGTCATATTCAGGATTAAGCGGCGCTACGCCTGCAGGTTCAACCGATGTTCGCCGGGTGAGAATGGCGCTCAGATTTTCCAGCCCCTTTTGTATCTGCTGGTCCAGATTGGGATTTCCACTTTTGACATAGGCAAGGTACAGGCCATCGCTGTATTTCTGGGCAAGAGCAAGCGCGTCCTCACGTGTTTGTTGAGCGAATGCTGGCTGAGCCAGGCCGAATGCGGTAACGAGAAGCATAAAACTTGCAAACCGCGTGAATAAAGGCAGCCCCATGGATAACGCGATCATCACAACCCAATCGAGGATTAATAGAGTAAGCGCAGCGTATAGAAGGTAGGGGAATAAATCCTGTTCATAATCGCTGCCATAGAGTTGCTGGATTGTGCCGCTTGGGAATGTTTTTGGCGTTGAGAGCTTTGTGATTTGCGTGCCTAAATTCAAGGCTTTTTGAATGCCGCCACGTCCATATAAACCAGGGGGATTGATTGAGCTGGCGCGCAATTTATCAAAGTCTAATGCGGAAATGGCCTGAACTGAACTATCGGGTGAGGTGATGCGCGCAAACCCATCATAGACCCACACGGGTTGAAGGAAACCGCTGGCGTCTAAGCTTGCCTTGCTGCGTCCGGATAGTGTGACCAAACGTCTCAGAATTTCTACAAATGAACCGGATAAGGGTAAATCCGACCATTCGGGTGAGGCTGAAGTGTGCACGAGAACCAGTAACCCCTGGTCCAGCGCGTTGGCTGTTATGAGCGGTCTTCCAACATCTAAACTTGCCCAGGTTCTATCACTCAGATCTTCGCTGGGGTCGGCGAGAAATTGCCGCTTCATCAGTATGTCTTCATAGATTTCAATGCCGTAGAAGGGGCTGTCCTCCTCAAAACCGATAAATTTTGCGGGTTTTTCCCATGATAATGTTCCCTCAAGTGATCGTCCGCCCTGACGAAGGGGGACAGGAGTCAAATAGGTTTGCGCTGGATTGTCTGCCATGACAGGCCCGGCAAAGCGCAGCAGCATGCCGCCCTTGCGCACCCATGTTTCCAGTTTGTCCAGTGTTTCTGCGGGTATGGTACCAATATCCGGTAAGATCATAACGGATAGGTCTTCCTCCAGAAGTGATTCAACAGACCCTTGTTTAAGATTGCTATATGGCTCCAGGGC
>CAYGQP010000190.1:0-4248 GCA_964352115.1 uncultured Micavibrio sp.
CGAAATTCTCGATTCAATTCCTCAGATTATTTCAGATGACGATGAAGAGGAAGATGGTGCGCCTGAACCTGAGCCCGCAGAAGAAGTTGCTGCGGCCCCTGAGCCAGAACCTGAACCTGAGCCTGAGCCAGAACCGGAACCGGAAGAAGAAATAATTGAACTCACCGAAAAAGTTGAGGAAGAGCCAGAGCCTGAAGAAAATATTGAGGTTGATCTTCAGGATATCGCTGAGCCAGAACCCGAGCCAGATCCAGTGCCGGCCCCTGAACCAGATCCGGTTCCTGAGCCTGAGGATGATTTTGACCATATACTTACAGATAGGGCCGAAGACGCAGCGGTTGATGCATTCTCCAAGCTTGCACGCCAAACTGCTCTTGAGAGAATCGGCAGCGTAACGCTTGAAGATATTGTTCGAGATGAGCTTCGACCAATGCTCCGTGAATGGCTTGATCAAAACTTGCCAACTGTAGTGAACAACATGGTTCAAAATGAGCTAGATCGTGTTACAAAACGCGTTCTTGGCGAAGATTAGTTCAAGTATTTTCCCTATAATTTTACCTTGCTTTAATGCGCACAAGCCTTATTATTCCTATGTTTTAGGAATATAGGAACGCTATGCTTGATAAGAATTTTGATGCCAAAAAGATAGAAGAAAAACACTACAAAGCGTGGGAGGAGTCTGGCGCGTTTTCATGTGATTCGAATTCATCCTCTGATCCTTATACCATTATGATGCCGCCGCCAAATGTCACAGGATCTCTTCACATTGGCCATGCGCTGAACACAACGTTGCAGGATATTCTTATCCGATATAAACGCATGAAGGGCATGGATGCGCTCTGGCAGCCGGGAACCGACCATGCGGGTATTGCTACTCAAATGGTGGTTGAACGCCAGCTGGGCGAAGAGGGTATCACCCGTCATGATCTTGGGCGCGAGGGCTTTATTGACCGTGTCTGGCAATGGAAAGAAGAATCGGGGGGTAATATTGTTCGGCAAATGCGGGCTCTTGGTGCTACGCCAGATTGGGACCGTGAGCGGTTCACAATGGACGAAGGACTGTCTGTGGCTGTGCGAAAGGTGTTTGTACAGCTTCATAAGGAAGGTCTAATATACCGCGATAAGCGTCTTGTAAATTGGGACCCTAAACTACGGACCGCAATTTCGGACTTGGAGGTTGAATATAAGGAAGTGAAGGGCAAGATGTGGCACTTCCATTATCCATATGAGGATGGATCAGGGACAATCATGATTGCGACGACACGACCGGAAACGATTTTGGCTGACGGAGCGATTGCCGTTCACCCGGATGATGAGCGTTATAAGGATGTGGTTGGGAAGTTCGTTGTCGTTCCGGTTGTTGACCGGATTATTCCGATTGTGGCGGATGAATATGTGAAGGCGGATTTTGGATCGGGGGCCGTTAAAATTACGGCTGCCCACGATTTCAATGATTTTGAAGTATACACGCGCCACAAGGATAAGGGCATCCCCCTAATTAATTTATTTACCGACGATGCAAAAATGAATGAGAATTGCCCTGAAGATTATCAAGGGCTTGATCGTTTTGAAGCGCGCAAGAAGGTTATTTCTGATTTTGATCAACTTGATTACCTCGAAAAGGAAGAGGATCACGTTAATCAGGTGCCCTATAGTCAGCGATCCGGAGCCGTTGTTGAGCCGTATTTGACGGATCAGTGGTATTGCGATGCCGCTACACTTGCAAAGCCCGCAATTGAGGCTGTGGAGCAGGGGAAAACCAAGTTTGTGCCGCAAAATTGGGAGAACACATATTTTCAATGGATGCGGAATATTCAGCCCTGGTGCATTTCTCGTCAGCTTTGGTGGGGGCATCAAATTCCCGCGTGGTACGGTCCTGACGGTCACATTTTTGTCGCGGAATCAGAGGACGAAGCATATAAAGACGCGGATGCGTATTACACAGAATCTGTGACCTTGAGACAGGATGAAGACGTTCTGGATACGTGGTTTTCATCCGCGCTTTGGCCGTTTTCTACGCTTGGGTGGCCAGAAAAAACACCGGAATTGGATAAATACTATCCAGGCGATGTGTTGCTGACGGGATTTGACATTATATTCTTTTGGGTCGCGCGCATGATGATGATGGGTATTCATTTTATGGGCGAAGTCCCGTTTCATACGGTTTACATGCATGCGCTTGTGCGTGATGCGAAGGGTCAGAAGATGTCGAAGTCCAAGGGCAACGTCATGGATCCCCTTGAGCTGACGGAGAAATACAGCGCAGACGCGCTGCGGTTTACGCTCACGGCCATGGCGGCGCAAGGGCGGGATATTAAATTGTCTGAAGACCGTATTGAGGGCTACCGGAATTTTGCGACGAAGCTATGGAATGCTGCGCGGTATTGCGAAATGAACAATGCCTTGCCGAAGCCCGGGTTTGATCCTAAATCTGTTTCGTTTGTGCCCAATCAATGGATAGTTCATGAAGTTTATAAAGCCAAGGCACGCATTGAAAAGGCTCTGGATGAGTATAAGTTCAATGAAGTGGCCTCAGAAATCTATCAATTCACATGGGGCACATTCTGCGATTGGTATTTGGAATTTACCAAACCGTTTTTGAATGAGGAGGGTGCGCAAAGCGATGAAATTCGTGCAACAACCGGGTGGGCGCTTGATCAAATCCTGATCTTGCTTAATCCAGTCATGCCCTACATTACCGAGGAGTTATACACCGCCATTGGTGAACGTGAAGACGGGGCCATGCTCATTAATACCGCTTGGCCTGATCTGAGTAGTGATCTTGAGAACGAGGATGCAGCGAACACGATGAACTGGCTTATTCGTCTTATATCGGAAATACGTAGTGTGCGTTCGGACATGAATGTGCCGGCCGGCGCAAAAATTCCTATGCTCTTGAAGGGAGCATCGAAAGAAACCATCGCTAACATTGACTCTTATAAAGACATCATTCAAAAAATGGCCCGTATTGATACGATTGATGAGACGAATGAGCCGCCGAAGGGAGCGATTCAAAGCGTTGTTGATGAGATGGCGATTATATTACCGATCGCCGATATTATTGATCTTGATGCGGAAAGAGAGCGCCTGCAGAAGCAGATTAATAAGTTAGAGCAGGACATTAAAAAAATATCTCAACAGCTTGATAATAAAAGATTTATTGATAATGCTCCTGAGGAGATTGTCGCAGAAAAGAAGACCCAAAAAGAAGAAGCTGAAAACACGCGTAAAAAGCTTTCTCAGGCTTTAAAACAGCTCGAGGCTGCATAGTATTTTTCATATTTTCTTGCGCTTTTGAGTTTGATCTAATATATAAGGCCAAACTAATAATAACTGCGTAGAGAGTTGATATGGGAAAAAATAGTCGGGATAAGGCAAAAGCTGCTCAAGCCAATAAATCAGAAGCTGAAAAAACATTTAATTATAAAGCTAGGTGGATAAGGTCAACATTTCCATCCTTGATGGGTGAATGGCGCAATCGTGCTGGCAAGGGCACGTTAATGGATGAAAATACATTTTACGCTATAGGGTATCAGGAGTTGCGTGATCATCGTCCGAATGAGCTCATTAGAGCCAATACGAAAGACGTTTGGCCTACGATATTAAAGTGCCTGAAAGATGAAAATATCAATGACTTAGCCAAATATTTAAATGATGGTGATTCGGATGAGGCCGTACCAAATGACCCTCAAGAACTTAAGTTAGCAGGATAATTTTTTAGGAGATAGAAAGTTATGGTTGCATCAAATAATCTGCTTTATCGTATTGGTGATGGCGAAAACCCAATTTCGCGGGCATTTGAATTGATCACCGTATCAGGCACAGTCAAACCCGATCCCCAATATAAACGGGAATCTGTCTTGGCGCATTTGGTGGCGATGGGGCAGCCTGAAAAAGGATTTGAGGAAATCCTAGACTATATTGATCCTGAGACTTTGAAGCCTGTTGGAGGTAAAAAACAGGGAAGAGCCGGGTATTATCTCAGTGTTGTTTACGAAGCCGCAAGCCAAGCACGGTTGCAGGTTGGCGATGAAAAGCCTTTTCTTTCCCCTGCGATAACGCAAAGAATTGCTGATCTTGCTATGAAGAGAATTTTAGCGAAGCACAAGGCCGATCCGGAACCACAATAAAAGAAAATCTCACAAATATATAAAAAAGCCCGGGCAAGTTTCTCCGGGCTTTTACATTTTACGCAGTAGGTAAAACTGAGTGTATTAACTGTCGCTGCTCGATAGGAAGTTACCGTAG
>CAYGQP010000191.1:0-2968 GCA_964352115.1 uncultured Micavibrio sp.
ACGTTCTTCTTTCTTTCCACTTCCGGCATATTCAAAACGTAATTCTTCAGTGGCTTTTGTATTGCCAAATTTGCGCTGGGCTTCGAAAATCAATTTTATTTCACGCCGTAATTCATCACGTTTAACGGAGTTGGTGTAATCACCATCACCATTTCTTTTCTTGGGCTGTGTTGCTAAATAGGCCGCTATAGTTTGTGCATTAGCATCTCTTGCTTTTTCTTCCAGCTCTGTTGCACCGGATAAAACCTTTTTGCCTTCGGTATCGTTTTCTTCTATTCCGCCTTTTTTATTCGATTGAAATCCGCGCCGTTTGGCAATGTGAAACAGGACGCGTGCAAATTCACCGTCTTCCAGTTTACGTTCTAAGGCAGCTTTGCGTAATTCCCAAGAGGATAGCTTTACACCTTTTTGTTTTGATTGATCTATCAATTCAATGTCTTGCAAACCATGCTTTGCCAGAAGGGCACGGATTTGCTTTTTGCGTTGAGAACGGCGGCCAATAACACGGCGCATACCGCGTTTTTCACGGCGCGGCGTGGCCAAAGATGCCCCATCTTTCGGATTTTCGGCGGCCTCAAAAATATGTGTTCCACAGAACAGTATTTTTTTCTGATCTAGATTAACCCCTGCAAAACCAACGGATGCAATTCCAATATCAATGCCCAAGGTATAATTCATCTTAAATAATCCTATATCATCCAGCTTGACTTATTAAACTGAATCTTGCACAGTTTTGCAAATACATAGCATAACCGTGTCGGAAGCGTTGTTATGATAAGGTGCTTAACGCACCGCAGAGTTTCTGCCCCCGTATGGTTTGCCCAACGGGGGCATCTTAATTTTATGAAATTTTTACAATTGGGGGTACATTTGGGGGTACATTGAAAGTTTGAATTGACACTCTGTTAGTAATATCAATTCACTATTAAATTTATATGAATCCCTTCACTGCTCCATTTTCTCTTCCCAATAAGACTATCTCTGCAAAATCGAGCGTTTCTTTAAGCGCTTCAGATTAAGCTGCGTGATAAAGTCGTAGTGTTTCACGAGATACAGCCACAGCGGCGTAACGAGTAAACTCAGCGAAATAATCGCCACGATATATTTATAAACATCCTCCGGGATCGTGCTGGCCGCCAGCCCCATTGCCGCTAGGATAAATGAAAACTCACCAACCTGTGCTAATACTGCCCCTGTGACATAGGCTTCTTTTTTCTCCATGCCCTGCCATTGCAACACCGATATATTCACGATGGTTTTTAAAAACATGGTGATAAACAGCAATATGAGTGTGGTCCAAAAATGATCCGCCAAGAATTGAAGATCAATAAGCAATCCAATTGATAAAAAGAAGACCATGATCATGACATCGAAAATCGGCTTGGTATGCGCCTCTAATTTTTTGTGACTCATCGTATTGCCGATCAAAAGCCCGGCCAGAAATGCACCATAAGCTGCGGATAATCCGAACAAACCGGCAAGAGCAGAGGCTGTAAAGCATATAGCCAGACCTGTGATGGCCGTTTGCCCCTTCATAGCTCTATCATGCAGCGCCTCAAATTTACTCCAGAACTTTTCAAAGAATTTGGGTCGCGATGTAAACAAATAAACAATGCCAATCATTACCAAAAGCGCAACCGCAATCTTTACGATACCTCCATAATTAAAACCCTCGGCAGTACTAAGCGCACCAATAATCAACACCATCGGAATAAATGCAATATCCTGCGCAATCAAAATGCCTAAGCTACTCTCCCCAATGCGGGTAGGCCTCAAGCCCGTATCATCAAGAATTTTAAGGGCCACAGCAGTGCTGCTTAGGGCCACGGCAAATCCGAGTAAAATGGCGCTGTTTAGTGACCAACCCAAAACCCAGCCAAGCATAAGCATCGTGGTTAAGCCGATCACAATCTGTGCCGCACACGTCACGATAGAAACTTTCGCCACGGATTTAAAATTATTGAGATTAAGCTCCATACCTGCAATGAACAACAGCAGGAGAATCCCAAGCTCCGCCATTAGAGAAATTTCTTCCCGTCCACCAACAACCCCGAGCACAGAGGGCCCAAGGACTATCCCGACAATAATATAACCCACCAGAACCGGCTGTTTCAGCTTCTGAAAAACCGCGCCGCCAATAAACGCGGCCGCTAAAACCGTTGCGAGATGTGTAAGGGCGTGGTGATGATCCATGCCCTCAGACTACAGTGATAGGAGGTGTGAGGGAACACCTGTTTTGCAAAAATGAGAAGGGTTAAGGCGCTCGCTCAGCAAATCCTAGCTGATCCTCATCCGGCGTGCTGTGTGTGTACTTCACAACCTCGTGTGTCTGCGCAATTTGAATAACCTCATTGCGAATATCAATTATAGCGCGCTTGCCTTCAATCACATCGGCGATCAAATGCCCAATCTTCATGATCGTCTCCGGCTCCATGCCCAAGCGCGTAACCCCAGCCATACCAATCCGCAATCCATACTGACCCGCGGAAAAAGGAATGCGCGTTGGATTAACGTCAATATTCGCTTCTTCTAGCACTTGTGAAATACGTTCGGCCTCTTCTTTCGGTCCCAAAACAACATGCACTTGATGGGAATTTGTGTATTCCCCATTCGGTGCCTCGCTTGCATGAAGGCCGCGGTGCTGCGCCAGAACCTGCCCCAGCCGTCTGCCATTCTCGATTACAGCTTGCACATATTCTGCGCCAAAATCTCGATATTCCTCCATCGCCACGCCCATCGCGGCAATCGTGGCGGGCTTGTAATTCACCTCAAATAAACGCACACCATTCATCACCCGCCAAGCTATATGGCTTTGCTCTGGATGATCACGCGTGACGATCAAACCAGCGTAGGGGCCGGCCAGCGTTTTATGCGTGCTGCCGTTTATAATATTTGCCCCTTCTTTAAGCGGAGATTGAAACTGCCCACCAGCGATCAAACCCATGACATGTGACGCATCATAGGCAAT
>CAYGQP010000191.1:2978-4218 GCA_964352115.1 uncultured Micavibrio sp.
TAAATCCGGCCCCACGGCTTTACGCAACGCCCTAAGCGGAAACGGGGACAGGATCATGCTGGGATCAACAAAAATCAGCGATGCTTTTTCTGCCCTGACCAACCTAGCGGTTTCCTCAACATCAAACGCTCCGGTCTCCTCGGAATAGGGAATATCCAAACGTCGATAGCCGTTTTTTTGCGCAATCTCTTCTGTTGTAAAATGTGCTCCGGCCCCATCAGCAAGGGATAGAAACGTATCACCAGGATTAAGCATACTGGTTAAAACAATATGCGTAGAAACAATACCAGATGCCGGTCTTACATCCGCGGCGGCTCCGTGAAAGATATCACACGCTAAAGCTTGTGTACTTTCAATAATCTGCTGAGGGATCGAATTATGCGGATACGGCCAACCCGCGCCCGGCCCAAGCATTGTTGCGTACCGTCCTGACAAAGAAGACGTGAGAGCGCGGCGTACATTATCGGAAACAAAATTCTCACCCGCCGTCAGTTTCAACCGCATGGATGACTGATGATCATATTCTCTAGTTAAACGCAGTATTTCCGATTGCATAATCTAATCTTCCGCAAATGCTTCTGGCGGCACGTGATCTTTTGGATTTACGGACGGAATAATGGCCTTATCCCACATTTTCTCAAATTGTTTACGATAAAACGCCGTAATCTTGGGATGATTAAGAATGATGATCGTCAAATCATCCTCCTCAAATAAAATCATCGCTGTTTTATGGCCCAGAATATAAAACGGGAAGTCACCAAATTCACTTTCCGGAATCCATCGATATTCAGAATGCTTCCCGGCAGAAAAATGCATGTCATCCTCTTTTGATAAGGTACGGTGACGCAATTTCGGGTATTTTTCCCGCAGCTGGGCCATTGCACCGCGGTAATGGTTATTCACCTCACCCTTTCCCCATTTATCAAAAAGACGTTCGTCAATATTGCTCTGACAGATATCAGCATCACCCTTTTCAGCCTCAGCCAGAATATCACGGCGAAACTGGGCAAAGCCCTCTCTTCCCTCGTATACGCTGGCCTCAGCCTTGCGCACACCATCGCCCGGCAGGAACTCAACGCCCCGGCTTTCATAAAACTGCTGAATTTGCTTAATCCGTGAAACGGGCGGATCGCTCTCACCATTTTCAATCTTCGACAAGGTCGGCGGAGAAACACCAATAAGCGCAGCCGCCTCATTTTGCTGAAGCTTTAAAATCGTGCGGGCCAATACAATCTGCAAC
>CAYGQP010000192.1:0-4180 GCA_964352115.1 uncultured Micavibrio sp.
CGGCTCAAATGAGGCTGGGGTCTTGCCGCCTGTGATATCATTGCCGAGCTCATCGAGCGTATATCCGACGGCAAGTTTTGCTGCAATCTTGGCCACCGGAAACCCGGTGGCTTTTGAGGCAAGCGCACTTGAGCGCGATACGCGCGGATTCATCTCAATGACAATCATGCGTCCATCAGCGGGATTTACGGCAAACTGAACGTTGGAGCCGCCTGTTTCAACGCCAATGGCGCGCAAAATCTTGATCGATGCATTACGCATGATCTGATATTCTTTATCCGTTAACGTCAGGGCAGGGGCAACGGTGATGGAATCACCAGTGTGCACGCCCATTGGGTCAACGTTTTCAATGGAACATATGATGATGCAGTTATCGTTTTTGTCGCGCACAACTTCCATCTCAAATTCTTTCCAGCCGAGCATGGATTCCTCAATCAGGACTTCGGTTGTTGGAGAGGCCTCAAGACCTTCCTCAACAATTTTTTCAAACTCATCCTTGTTGTAGGCAATGCCGCCGCCTGTTCCGCCCATCGTAAATGACGGCCGAATAATCGCTGGAAGTCCGGTTGATTTTAAGGCTTCTCTGGCTTCTTCCATAGAGTGAACTGTTGCGCTGCGTGCGGATTCGAGGCCGATTTCGTCCATGCAGTTCTTAAAGAGCTGACGGTCTTCGGCCTTGTTGATGGCATCCTGATTAGCGCCGATAAGTTCAATGCCCAATTCATCTAACGTGCCATTTTCAGCCAATGCAAGTGCCGTATTTAGCGCTGTCTGGCCGCCCATCGTGGGCAAAAGCGCATCCGGTTTTTCGGCGCGCAGAATTTTGGCGACAATCTCTGGTGTGATTGGTTCGATGTAGGTTGCATCGGCAAGCTCAGGGTCAGTCATGATCGTGGCGGGGTTCGAATTGATCAAGACAATCCGATAGCCTTCTTCTTTCAGCGCCTTGCACGCCTGCGTTCCGGAATAATCAAATTCACAAGCTTGCCCAATAATAATCGGCCCTGCGCCGATAATTGCGATGGATTTTATATCTTCTCTTTTAGGCATAGACTTAGCGACCCTCTACTTTAAGTACGTTTGTGTGTTTTTTAAGTGTGCGCAGTGTGAGCGCGATGACAACTATAATGGCATATATAATTGGCCACAGGATGTCTTCCCTTATCCATGCTTGAAATGTTTGGTGTTCGAACATAATGTCTCGTGCCATTTCAGTGACAATAAAGGCCGTGCCAATGGCGAGGAAACCCGGATATTCTCGTTTTAATACGGTTTTCCATGAAAATTCAACGGTTGCAGATGTCCAAAGCTTTAGATTTGGCAGAATAACAGGTGTTTTACTTCGCCATTGTTTATATGTTTCACCGAATTCTTTTTCAAGAAAAGCTTCTTCGGTCAGGATGATGCGTTCCATGTAAATGAAGAATATCAAACTAATAATCAGGCATAACCACCAAACGCCAATCGACATCATCACCCCAAGAATAATGATAAAGTTACCGAGATAAAGCGGGTTTCTGACGATGGAATACATGCCATCCGTGTTGAGAAATTCTGCGCGCTGCTCGGTTGTGTTGCGCCCTGATGTGCTGCCCGGCACATAGCCTACCGTCAGGGCGCGAATGCCAAGGCCAGTAAGTGCGATAATGAAGCTTATAAGGACCAAAACATCTTCATAGGTGTCGCCAATAATAGATTCGATGTAGGCGCTTTCGTTAAGCGCTAGAATGAGAGGGATAGTGAACAGAAGGGGGATAATACCCCTCCAGCGAAAAAAGAAATGTCCACTTTCGATCATCGATTTATACAGGCTCATTCTCTTCCCTTTTTAATAGTGTGGCTGCATTCTTGTTTTTTTAAGAGTGTCCTAAAGTCTGAAAAGTTATTTTTCAGAAAATACATGCAAAGTAGAGGGGTGCCAATCAGCAAGATATAAAACTGATAATCTGTTGGTATGTTCACGAAATAAAAAAGTCCCCAAAAGAAGGTTAACGGTAGAGCGAAGAATGAAATCCCAAGGATTATTGCAGTATATAAAAAGAATTCGGATTCAGTTTCACTGAGCTTATCATTAGTGAACTCATCAAATTTCTGAGATATACGTTCAAAAAACTTTTTTTGGGCATATTTAATTCCAAGATAAACAGGAATGCAAATCAGCAGATATGCAAAAAGCCTAAATATTTGTGAAGAGATCAGTATATTAACCACAGCAAGCCTCATCATTTGTTGCTATTGGGCTTATTTTTTCGAACTGATCAGTTTGGCTCGAATATTCAAGAAGCGCGCCTTCTTTCATATCAAAAATCCAGCCCTTGATTTTTAAACCATTCTTTTCCTCGGCTCGGCGAACAGACGGATAGGTCCTTAAGTTCGCCATGCTTTGCAAAACAACTTGACGCTCAGCTTCGCGTGATAATTCCTCTTGAGTGTGGTCATCACTCAAATTTGATTTGGCTGTGATTAAAGCACTTTTGGCAACGTCCATGAAGCTGGAGATTTCCGGATCGTCATTTTCTTCGATTAGCGCTTGAATTGCACCGCATTGTGTGTGGCCGAGAATAACAAGAAACTCAATGTTCATTTGGGTGAGGCCAAACTGAAGGCCTGCTGCCAGGGCTGTTCCTTTAACGTAGGGGCGAACGATCGCGCCCATCGGTTTAAATCCAAAGTATTTTCCGGGCGGTGTTTTGAGAACTATGCTTGGGTCGGCACGTGAATCGATACAGCTTATGATAAAATGATCCGGGTTTTGCCCTTTTGAAACCAATTCCCGCATTCTGCCATCTTTATGGGTGTATTCCTGGGCGCAGAATTCTTCAAAGCCTTTTATAAGCTGATCAGGCATGGGCTGCTTTCTTTTTATGGCTACGGATATTGTCTGCGAAGCGTTCAAATAGATAATAGCTGTCCTGAGGGCCTGGCGTGGCTTCCGGGTGGTATTGGACGGAGAATACTGGTTTGTTTTTCATCTTGATGCCTTCGTTTGAGCCATCAAATAAACTTTTGTGGGTTTCGACAACGCCATCGGGCAATGAAGATTCCACAACTTCAAAACCATGGTTTTGCGATGTGATTTCAACTTTTCCTGTTTCAAGATCTTTCACGGGCTGGTTTGCGCCGCGATGACCAAGATGCATTTTTCGTGTTTCCGCCCCCAGAGCTCTGGCGAGGAGTTGATGCCCGAAGCAGATGCCAAAGATTGGGATATCTGTCTTGAGAAGGTCCTTCAGGACGGGGACGGCATATTCTCCTGTTGCTTCCGGGTCGCCGGGGCCGTTGGACAAAAAGATTCCGTCTGGGTTATGCGACATGATGTCATCTGCGCTGGAGTTTGCGGGGACGACGGTGACATCAAAACCAACATTGGCGAGACAGCGCAGAATATTGCGTTTTGCGCCATAATCAACGGCGACAACTTTGAATTCAGGTTTATCCTGATTTCCGAACCCATCCGCAACTGACCAGATTGTTTCGGACCAGCTGTAGGCTTTTTTACAGGTCACGTCCTTTGCGAGGTCCATGCCCTCTAAGCCCGGCCATTCCTTTGCCTTTTTATGTAAGGCTTCAAGGTCGAATTTGCCACTGGCGTTATGAGCGACGACCCCATTTGGTGCGCCCTCATCACGGATCATCTGTGTCATTGCTCTGGTATCGATGCCTGCAATGCCGGGCAATCCATGTTTGCTGAGCCATTGGCTGAATGTTTCTGTGTTGCGCCAGTTAGATGGGCTTGTAATATCTTCGCGAACAATCACGCCGCGAGTTGCAATCTTACCTGTTTCCATGTCTTCGACATTTGTACCGACATTGCCAATATGAGGAAATGTGAAGGTGATAATTTGTCCGGCGAAACTGGGATCGGTAATTGATTCTTGATAACCGGTTAGGGATGTGTTGAAGCAAATTTCTCCAACGGCTTCAGTTTCTGCGCCGAATCCTTTTCCCCAAAGAACATTTCCGTTTGCAAAAACGATTACAGCCGTGGCGTTTGCGGGCTGTTTGGAACTGAAAACTTGACTCATTCTTGATATCTCTCTAGCTAGGGTGTCGCTAGAACCAAACTTATTAAATAATTTAGAGGGAAAAGGAAAGCAAAATCGTGGAAAAAAGAGCAGAATTCAACAATGCCTTGAAAGAAGCCTTGAAAAATCAGGATAAAGTTGGTGTGGCCACCATC
>CAYGQP010000193.1:0-4148 GCA_964352115.1 uncultured Micavibrio sp.
CAAATTTTGATGAAAATGGTGTGCCATTCATTGAAGAACATAGCTCTTTGGCTTCCCCTACACTTGCTGCAAACAGCCCTTTTAACAACGGTATTCGTTTTCAATACTATGATTTCGCGCCATCTCTTGAGGGTCACGAAGACCTGATAGGCAATTTTTTATACAAGCGGGAATTTGAACGCCGTTACGCCGAGGATATCCTTGAGCGCGGGTATGAAAGCGAAGAGGATTTTCAAAATGCAGAGGGCGCAAATGCCGTACGAGATTTTTATTATGACTTCCTCCAGAAATTAGAAGATGAAGACTATAGAGAAATTTATTTAGAAAGTGAAGAGCTTAAAGCTCAAGTACAGCATTATCTTGATCAGCCAAATGAGCTTCATGATATCATTCGCAAAAAAATTATCGAAGGTTCCCCACTTGAGGTGGATGAAAATGGGTTTTTAACAGGAATGGATGGCACATCCTTTTCTGCGCCCTATCTCGCTGGATTTGTCTCAGGAGCATTACATGAGCAAAGCTTAAGAGAGGACCAAGGTCTTCCCACGCTGACAAAAGAAGAAATCTCATCATTGGCAAGGATGGCAACGATTGACGTGAATATACGTGAGGGCCAAGCAGGATTTATGGAGACGTTTACCAATAGTGCTGGGTTCGCACATACAAATGCTGGCGGACACGGTGTTTTCAATCCTGAAATGTTTAGGGTCTTGCTGGATGAGACATACGCTAACCTCGAGGCAAATCCTGAAATTGATAGGGAGCCAATAACCGTTATGTTCGGCGGTATTGTCGATAAAGGTCAAGAAGGTCTTGATACAGCAAGGTTGAAGCTATGGCCTGTAGATGGCAATCCAGACATTATAGAACGTATTCACATAAAGGCGGAGTGGACAGGACATAGAGCAGCAGCCATTAGCGAGGCAATTTTAGAAGACCCTAATGGTGAAAAAAATGTCATAAAGCTAATGGGGACGAGCGGGTTTCCGGAAATCTATGAAAAATGGGCTAGAATTGAGGCAGATTTTGGCGAAACGCTTGCGGATGATGCGCGGTGGGGATTTACACCAATGTTGCTTCGCCCTGATCCAAATGACCCGCCAGTCTATCATAATCTGATTTTCACCATTCATGGGTACAAGGCCGACAGTCTTATGCATCAAATGATGGATCGCAGTAAGGAATTAGCGCCCGAGTTTGAGGCAAAACCAGGTCAGCCTGTGCAGGAACCAGCAATGAACACAACAGAACCCGCGATGTCTTCTGGCAGCGTGCCTTCTGGTTAGTTGTTCTATATTTGTTCTTGTGCAGGTTGCTGTTTTTCGTTATTCATAGAAAAAGATCTCAAACACACTAAAGGTACAAACCTTATGGTCGCACAGGTGAAAACCGTTGCCTTTCAAGGCATAGACGTCCAGCCCGTGGATGTGCAGGTGCAAATTTCCAATGGCCTGCCCGCCTTTACGATTGTCGGCCTTCCCGACAAGGCTGTGGCGGAAAGCAAGGAGCGCGTACGTGCGGCCCTTCATGCGCTGGGCATTTCCCTGCCCGCGAAACGTTTGACGATAAATCTGGCTCCTGCTGACCTTAACAAGGAAGGCTCTCATTTTGATTTACCGATAGCCGTTGCGCTTTTGGCCGCGATGGACGTGATCCCGAAGGATGAGCTGACGAATGATCTCATTCTTGGGGAGTTGTCTCTGGATGCCTCAATTCGCCCGGTTGCCGGGGTTTTGCCCGCGGCGATGTTTGCGTCTACGAATGATAATCGCTTCATTTGCCCCGAAGCATGCGGCGGCGAAGCGGCATGGGCCGGGAATGATGACATTTTAGCGCCGGGCCATTTGCTGCAACTGATTAATCATATCAAGGGCTCACAAGTCATGAATGCGCCTGTCGCAAGGCTTAATGATCAAGCAGATGAGCGCCGAATCCCAAATTTATCGGAAGTGAAGGGTCAGGAAACCGCAAAGCGAGCGTTGGAGATTGCAGCCGCTGGTGGCCATAATATGTTGATGATTGGGCCTCCGGGTTCGGGCAAGTCCATGCTGGCCAGTTGTCTGCCGGGTATATTGCCCCCCTTGTCTCCGCGTGAGGCCCTGGATGTGTCCATGATTCATTCCCTCGCCGGATCCCTGCCCGAGGGCGGCTTGTTAAAGCACAGGCCGTTTCGCGATCCGCATCATTCGGCATCCCTGCCTGCGCTCATTGGCGGAGGGCACAAAGTCAAGCCCGGTGAGATATCTCTGTCGCATAACGGTGTTTTGTTTCTCGATGAATTGCCGGAATTCGCCCGCTCAACGCTGGAGGCGCTAAGGCAGCCGCTTGAGAGCGGTGAGGCCCTGATTGCCCGTGCCAACAACCATGTTCGCTATCCCTCGCGGTTTCAGCTCGTGGCGGCGATGAACCCTTGTCGCTGTGGGCATTTGGGCGATGTTGATCTGGAATGCACTAAGGCCCCGCGCTGCGCTGGTGATTATCAGGCCAAAATTTCTGGGCCTATGCTCGACCGTATTGATATTATTGTTGATGTTCCCGCTGTCAGTGCGCTGGATTTGCAGGGGAAAAGCGATGCTGAACCGTCTGAAACCATTGCCAAACGCGTGTCAGGCGCTAGAAACATACAAACTAGCCGGAATGTCTTGAACGCGTATGCGAACGGTCAGGCTCTGGAGGATATGACCCCGATGGCCGATGATGCTAAGGATATGCTGAACCGCGGGATGGAGAGCGCAAGGCTATCCGCGCGCGGCTATTTCCGTGTTCTGCGTGTGGCGCGAACGATCGCCGATCTTGAATCTGGGGCTGAAATTCTCCAAAAACACCACATCGCCGAGGCTCTGAGTTATCGCCGCATAGCGCTAAAATAGCGCTATATAACCTCTTGAAATTACGAAATTCTCACAAATATAAGCATTGAAGTATTTATTGCCCAAGATGCTGTAATATATGAACAATATGGCGATATTTGCCGTATAATTTACATTTTTGATATTCTATGTAGAAGTGATCATTGCAAAATCGTAATAAAAAATTAACCAACTTCACATAAGATCACAGACAAGGGCCTCGGCGGGCTAGATAGAAATTTAGGGTAACTTAAAGGTGTGTAATGCTCATGATGCATGAGTTTAACAATAAAGCAGCAGAAGGCGTTTCAATGTCGAACGAACCTGCGAGCACTGTATACAATCCCAACAATGCCAATCCAAATGACCCTTCAGCCATCGGCACAGCCGCAAATTTCGGCATAAATATTCAAACCAAGGTTGATGTTCAGGCTGAAACACCGTCAACACAGGGACAAAAATTAAACACAGACCAGCTTCTTGACAAAAGCGCTGGAAAAAAAACCGATATTGAGCACCAAAAAGGCGCAATCCTTGGACAAATTCATGATGTAAAACAACAAATTTCCAAAGCCTTCATGAGCACAGCTCAAGATCGTGGGATCTCAAAAGCTGATGCGGGCGCAGCGATTGGGCCCGGTCGTCAAACCACCATGGTCGATGCTGCTGGCCAACTTGCTATGGCGGGTATGGGCGGAGTAGCTGTCAATGTTGTCTCTGCGTTCATGGATGTGCGTTCCTCATTAAAAGGCATGACTATGGAGCAGGCCCGCAGCGTGATGAAGGAGGCAATCGCCAAGGTCGATTCGGCCAATCATCAAAATGGATTTGTGCAAAAAGTTTCAATGACCAAAGGCTTTGATGCAGACAAAGATGGCGAATTAAGCGATCATGAGCTTAATCGTATTCTTGAATTCATGGTTACCCCGGATGAGCAATTTGTTGAAGCTTACGATGAGGCTCTGGATCAAATCGAAATAGCCGACCAGAACGTTCTTACGGTTGAAGAGCACTTCAATGAAATCATTGCTGCCGCACTTGAAAAAAATGACCCGGATATACTGGCGTTCATTGGCTCAGAAATTGAAATTCCCGAATCTGAAATCACAGCCGGCTTCACTCAAGCAGCTGGCACAGATGTTTCCGATATGAGAGGCCTCTTTGTTCCCGAGGAGGCCGAAGTGAATATAAGTGGGATTTCAGGAGTTCAGGCTGTCCTCAACAATGCCGCTCCGGTCTTCACAACGGCTGCGGCTGATAACGGTGCATCCTCGCACGCCATTCCACTGAAAGACCCAT
>CAYGQP010000194.1:0-4120 GCA_964352115.1 uncultured Micavibrio sp.
GGTAAGTGGCGCTCTAATATTTTTTGAAAACACCGCCATCAGAGGACTGTTTGTTTTTCTCAATATTGTTCAAAAGAGGCGATTTAGACCGGATTTTTGTCGTCGAAACTTTCTGTGATTCGGTCTGCGTTTGCGGTGCTTGGGTTTGAAAGGTAACGGGTTTTACCGTGTTGTTTTGCGTGTTAGAGCTTGTTCTGGCTGCGATGGCCTTGGCTCTCTCTTTAAATACCTTGTTGCTGATGACGGATCGTTTATTCGAAAGCGCTTTTTCCTGCTTGTAAGATTGCGCCGAGGCCGCGCTTAAGGCATCAGCCCTTGCGAGATATTCCGCCGCCGTTGTCGGTGCCTTGCCCGATTGGTCTAACATATCAGGATCAAGCGCAGCCATGGCCCCGTTTATAGACTTTACCGCTTGTTTTTTCTGGTTTTTTTCTTTTTCTTCGCCAAAAAACAGCTTGGAGAAAAATCCTTTTTTCTTTGGTGCGGGGCGAGATTCGGATTCGCCATTTTTACCATGAAGAAACAGATTTTGTGCCAAAACCGGGCCTGTGAAGGCAACCGCTAAAATGGCCACACATGCAAATATATATAGATGACTTCGAATCATGCGCCTTTATCTCACTTTAATGCCGCGTTTATTCATCATAACAAATTTTTTCACTGAGGCCCAGAAAACACAGAAAAACAGCAATTTTCAGAAGTTTTTGAATCATTAAGTAATTTTTAACGAATCTCAGACATTATGAACCTAACTTTCCGTAAGTTAATTGGCAAAAAAGCCAGAGACCAAAAAGGTTAGAAGACAAACTACGGTATTAGAGGAGTTGTGTAAAATGAAAGTAAACGTCAAAGAATTTCTGGAAGAATCTGGAATAACAGAACCATTCTACCCTGGTAAGCGCCTTGTTCATAGTTGCGCCCAGACAGGTGAATATAAAAGCCATTGTGTGGTTCTTGATTGGCGTGATCCTGACAAGATTCGCATCGATGTAAAGCCAGGCCTTAGCGGTAAGGATCTGGACCCCAAAAAATTGAAATATTACCCCGTGAGCTTCCAGACCCCTACGTATGTAGAGATCGAAGTACTCAACGGTAGCCTGAAAACCCTGAATGATAACGCTGAAGACGATGAAGATGAGACATCATCCAGCTCTTCCGGTGGATCAGGTGGACGCGGTATGAAGAAAAAAGAATTATCCGACATGAAATCCGTAGCCTTTGAGGCCTTCGGCGATGCCGGTGAGGGCAAAATCCCTGAGGCTGGCAAAATTCTAGAAATGGTTGTCATGGGCGTTGAAATCGCAGCCGAAGCATTCGAAAGTGTGTTTAATGCACTGACGCATCAAATCAGCCACGCGAAAATCTCAGCGACGAACCTTCTTGCGAAGGCTGGGCAATATGTCACGAAATACACACCGCCTGAGTTTATGAAACCCAAAGGCGATGAGACAGCAAAATATACCTACAGCCAGGAAAAGAACGCCGATATCGGCTACAGGCCGGGTATGGGATAACGTACAAGATTTAGTAGACCTCCAATGAAACTATAAGAACATCGCCTTGGCAGAGGCGATGTTTTTTATCACCGAGGCTCTTGTCCTTTTGAAGATAAGCGTTAAAACTCATCTTCATGAGCAATCAATCAAACGGATCAGGCATGAATGGATCGGGGAACGGGCATGAACCCGATGAGCAGGATTCCCCAAAAATTGTAAAATTCCCCACGCTTGCCGATCGTGATCGCATGCGCCGAGAACAATTGGCAGAAGAAAAAAGACTCCAGGCACAATATAAGGCCGAACGCCGCAGCGGTGAGCAATTTATCAACTGGCACAAAATTCCCATTGCGACGCGGTTTATCTTTGGATTTATCCTGCTGATCAATGTTCCCGTCCTGTTGTTGCTTTCAAATGCTGATTATTTCTGGCTCATTTATACGCTTGGATTCGTACCCGGATATTTTAGCGGTACCATCGAAAACGTGCCGCTTATCAGCTATCTCTCTCCGATCACACACATGGTTTTGCATGGTGGATGGACGCATTTAATCATGAATCTCGTCATGGGCGGTGTGTTTACCGTATTTTTTGAGCGGGCTTATGGTCCAAGAACGACTGTAATTTTCTTTTTGCTATGCGGTTTAGCAGGTGCAGCGGTGTATTTTATACTCAATCCGTTTGGCACCAGTCCTGTTGTCGGTGCATCTGGCGCGATTAGCGGGATGTTCGGCGCTGTTTTGATGTTGATGTATCAAATGGGCCAGCTCGGCGCTATGGGGAAAAAGGGACCTTGGCCTGTGATTATATTTTGGTTCGCCTTTATGGTGTTTATCGGGCTGATCAGTGGCGGCGATCTTGCTTGGCAGGCGCATGCAGGGGGCTATATCGCCGGAGTCGTGCTTCTTAGAGCCCTTCAAAAGGGCATCGTGAGATTTTAGGCTGGCGCGCTAATCATGACCTTATCGCGATCATCATTTGCTGCAGCACCAAGCAATTTTCCATCCAAACCGGCCACGCCATGTGGATAGGTCCATTCAATAGTATTGAAGCTGCCATGGGGCGCGGCGATGGGCGACCAATGGTCATAGATGCGGCCTGTTTGTGAACACACCCAGCGTTTACCGGGCTTTGATTCTGCGGCCTTTTCTAGCCAAAGCTTCGCGGCGGCCTCGCTTGAGCCGGAGAGATCCTCAAGCATCGCATAGAGCTTATACAGCCGCGCGCCCTTATGGATTTCCCTTGCCTTATTTAGATAATCCCGTGCCTCGCCCCAGAGCTTTTGATGAATGGCTGCACGCCCCAGCGCCATATAGGTCTCAGCGCTATCTGGCTGCATTTTTTCCAGTTTTTGCATCCACGTCATGACGGCTATGGGGTCACGCGATTTTTCCTCAGGAAGCATATCCGACCATATGCGCGCCAGTTCAGGATGATCCTCGGCCTTCCATGCCTTCTCAACGATCTTCTGCGCGCGGCCTCGGTGATTACTCTGAATGTATAGTTTTGCGAGGCGTTCAATCGTTGGTACAAAATCAGGCTGAAGCTTCTGTGCCTTTTTCAATTTATCGAGGCCGGCGAGGCGCGCACCTTCGCGCAAATCTGTATCCGCCTCCTGCAGCAACATTGCCACACGATCACTCAAGGCCTTATCATGCTCTATTGCGTCCATTTTGTCTGCACGGTCAAGCGTTTTACGCGCGTTGTCCCAGTCACGGTTCTGGATTTGCAGATCATAAACCAAACGCAAAATCCATGGCTGTTTGGGGTGCATTGCCATGGCACGATTGGCCAGATCCAGCGCCTGCGGGTGATCATTCGCATCCAGCGCTGCTTGAAGAAGTCCGCGAACACCTAAAAACGCCGTATCCTGATTTTCTGTCAGTTCAGCAAATGTTTCGCGCGCTGTTTCCTCGTCACCGCGCATCCGCGCCGCCTGCGCCTTGAGCAAAAGGGGTAGTCCCTTGTCCGTGGGTAAATGCCGAGTCGCTTTTTCTGCACATTTGGAGGCGTTTTTGACATCGCCCGCCGCAACGGCGGTTAGCCCCATGCTGAGGGCGCGGTATCCGTTTTCGCGGCTTTTATTTTGCATGTATCTTTTAATCGCCTTGGGCGCACGCATGATGCTGGATACGATCCGGTAAAAGAACAAGGCTACGACAAGCGTGATAAAAAGGATCAGTAGAAACAAGCCTGTGTTAATACGAATTTTCGTGTCGTATTCCGCGAAATCGATATTCACAAAGCCCGGATGATCCGCAATCCATACAGCGATCCCAACAAAAAGCCCGATTTTGATCATGAACCAAAGAGCGCGGATCATATAGCGTCCCCTGATATGATCATCATACGTGTCATGTTTGGGAACGCCATTATCTATTTATCCTTTTAGAGTATATGTTTATTCGCCGAGCTTAAAGCCTCTTTGTCCGCTAAACGGGCTTGAGTCACGCTTCAGAAAGTTGATGCCCGTTTTATCATCACGCACCAATGTAGAAGCCCCCAGTCCGCCGGAAGCTGTTATACCTCCAACCGTGCCACTTCCAAAGGCACGCTGCGCAATGCTGCCGCTCAGGAATTGCTGAATTTGTTGCGCCAGAAGCGTTGCGTTGGCTTCCTCAAGC
>CAYGQP010000195.1:0-4084 GCA_964352115.1 uncultured Micavibrio sp.
CAAGTCCAACCCAATCCAGAAGTTCGTTCACGTGGCTTTGGATTTCCTTTTCCGGGCGGCCAATAATGCGCATCGGCAAGGCCACGTTATCAAAGGCCGAAAGATGGGGCAGGAGCCTAAAATCCTGAAACACGACCCCAATGCGCTGACGAATATTCGCAAGCTTGTCGCGTTGAAGGGCGTTGATGTTTTGCCCAAACATCGACACGAGGCCGCGCGTCGGTTTTCTGCCCAGAAACATGAGGGTCATGAGTGAGGTTTTACCCGCGCCGCTTGCGCCCGTTAGAAAATGAAATGAGCCGGGTTCTAAAGTAAACGTAATATCGCTTAGGACTTCCGGTCCTACGCCATAGCGCAAACCCACATGTTCAAACTTAATCATGAATTACTTTTCAGCTTCTCTGGGTTTTTGTTGATCCAGCACATATTGAATGATGTCGGCTTTTTTGTATGGATTTGTGATGCTATGCGCAGCGTTATAGGCTGCCTCATAATATTTTCCATCAGCCAGAATTTTTCCAACAACACTGTATGCCTTATTGCGAAAGGCTTCACTCTCGATGAAGGCAATGCTTTTGAAGGCTGATGCGAAATCGCCCTTTTCAGCTTGTATCTCTGCCGTTTCACCATAGGCCTTGTGGCGGAGGGCATCATTTTCCATTGATGCGGCTGTGGCCCAAGCCCCCTCATTGTCCCCAGCGAAGGCTTGCGACATTGCAATGTATGTCTGGGCAATTGCATAGGATGGCGGATGATCAATTTTATCAGCTTCTGTTCTAAGCCGCGCAAAGAGCTTTACGTGATTGTCCACGCTATCAGGGTGCTCGGCGACGGCCATGCCGATGCCGCGAATGGTCAGGGCCTTCGTGTCAGGATTTTCAATTTTGTTGAGGACAATAATCGATTGATCAATGTTACCCTCGAAAGCCAGTGTTTTTGAGAGTTCACGATATGTTTGGTCTCGCCAGGCTTTGTTTTCAATTTGATCGGCGGTTTTTTCCAGATCTGAGAGAATACATGCACGATTTCCAATAGCACAGGTCTGTTTCTGAGGGGTGCTATCCTGCGCCTTTACGATGCCAGAGGGCAGGAGCATCGTTAGTGCGAGAAAAAAGAAATATTTTTTGTGTCTTGTCATCGTTTTATTTGCGTTAGTATAGTTTGAAATGTTCCATGGGTTTTGATCCACATCATGCTAAAGAATAAGTATTCTGCAGCCAAGTTTAAATGAACGATATTTTTTAGAATAATTTATGATTGTCAGCTGTCCCAATTGTCAGACCAAATATACTCTCTCCGATGATCTTTTGGGGCCGGAGGGTCGCAAGGTTAAATGTACATCGTGCGATGAGATCTGGCATCAGCCACCACCAGAAGAGGTCGAGGACTCAGATCGTGAAAATGATGGTGAATCTGATTCTTTTCAGCAGGTGGACAATGATAAGCAGGGCTTGGAGGGGGATATTCCAGAATCGCTCAAGCCAAAAGCCGATGACCCGGCTGATGATTTCAAAAAACATATCCCGGCGTCTTTAAGCAATGATGATCGTTCGGCCACGGATAATGGCAAGCCACGTCAGCCTGTGTTTGTCAGTTACGGCATTGCCGCGTCTGTCTTTCTGTTGCTTTTGGCTGTGCTTATTGGTTTTAGAGGGCCTGTTTCTCAATCCTGGCCGGAGAGCATTGCATTTTATGAGCTGATTGGGTTTGAAACACAAATTCCTGGAAAGGGGCTTGATTTTGACCACATGGCTGTTGTTTCTGGCGCTTCAGATGATGGGCACTTCGTAATTGATGTGTTTGGTAATATCAATAATTTATCAGAAGAGAATGTTGCTATTCCACCAATCAAGGCCGTTTTGCGCGATGAAGCAGGCGAAGAGTTGGAGGCCTGGATCATTGAGATTGAGCAACCTGTCCTTGAGGCTGAAAAGACCATTGATTTCACCGCTTCATATAAGACCAAGACTAAAGGGCATGATGTGTATTTTCAATTTGTCCTTGGCGAGGCCGGTGTGTCGAGCGATATAAAATCTAAAACTGTCGAAGCAGCCGGCGGAAGTACTGAAGCTCATCACGGGGCCGGTCAAGCTCACTCGACCGGCGGCGGAGAAGTTTCAGGATCTCCTGTGCACGGCGACGCTCTGCCTCATCAGGGATCTTCACACGTGAACCCGGAAACATCCCATCCTGATCCCCATAGCCCCCATACGGACGGCCCAACGGATCATAGCGCTGACCACCACCCATAGCCATCATACCCGTAAGCTGCTGAATGCGCTGCGCGAGTTGTTGCTGTAACTGTTCCTGAGCCTGTTCCAGATATTCAATCGCCTTTTCCTGATGGGGAATGGAACGCGCCGGGTCATTGTCTCCCAAAAATTTTGAAGACCCGCTCATTTCCTGTTCTGCCAGACCTAAATCTTCAGGGATTTCATCCAGGGCTTCACTGGCATCTAGCATTAATTGACCGAGAATAAATCGTAATGCTTCCTGCTCAGCTTTGTTTTTCTGGGTGTTCACGATTGTTTGTCTTGGCTCCTCGATGATGTCGGGCGGCTCGCGTGTCTCTGATGGTGGCGGCGGGAGATCATCAATGCCCCAGGTTTCGAATAGCTGCTCATCAAGAGGGGTTGTCTCGCCGAAATCTTGCTCAAAAGGTACGAAGTTCCCAGCAATCTCGGCTTGTTTTTCCGTTTGGGCAAGGAGTTCCTTTTGGCGGTCAATGAGTTCTTGAAGCTCATTAATGCCCTCATTCATCATTTGAACATCTGGTGGTAATTGTGCCGACATGGACGGATCCATCATATCCATAAATCGTTGAAGCTGAGACAGCATTTCTTGGGCTGATTGACGCTCGCCATTCAGAATTTGTTGTTCCAGTTGATCGAGGAAGTTTGCAAGTTCTTCAGGATCAATGCTTTGAGCCATCATTTCAGGCGGTAAAATTGGCAGTGGGGCACCGCTTTCCATGCGTTTTTGGAATTCCTTTTGCAGTTCGGCAAAATATTCGGACATGGCCTCACGAAGGTCGTTCATGGCTTGACGGATGTCTTCTTCGGTTGAGTCCGGATCACGGAGAGTATCTTCTAGTGCTTGTTGCGCTTCTCTTAAGTTCCGCGCAGCAAGTTGCAGGTTGCCATCCTCAACATGAATGGCTGTGTCCCAAAGCTGAGACAGAAGATCGCGCGCAGTTTCATATGATGGTTCTGACCAGAACAGCCGGGATGCTGCTGACCGGATTGACAGAAATACGATGATGTCGTTTCCAAAAAAATCAGGGCGCATGATGAGCTGTTCAAGTTCCCGGCCCATCGTGAGGTATTCACTCATGGGGTTCCAGGCGAGTTTTTTGCGCATAGCGATGAGTGATTTTGCAACGGGGTGTGTGAACTCACGTTCGGGCAAAATCATTTTGATGGGCTCTATTGAGGCTTTTTGGCCGAGGAAATCCTCTACCTCGAAGGTTAATACTACGGGTAGGCCTGCCCATGGATGATAGGTCAGGTCATATATAGGCTGGATATCAAATTCCGTTTGCGGCGGGGAAAAGATTGAACGCGTTTCACTGAGGGGCTGGCCTAGAGGTGGCGATTCTACGATGCCATCCAGCTCCATGGTCATGGTCAACGTTTGCACGCTGTAATCATCATATACCGTGAAGGGGAAGCGGATTGAGCTTTCGGGCAGAACCTCATAACCGTCTTCTTTGATAGCGATGCGTGGTGGTTCATCCTGGATCAGGGTATATGACCATTTCGAGCGTGTCATAAAGAACTGCTTTATGCTCAAACTTTCACCGGGCGGTAGGGGCATTTCAAGAATGTAGTTACCTTTTCCAGCTTCCTCAATTGGCCAAACATCTTCTCCAATAATCAGGCTAGGTTTTCCCCACCCCCCATGAATACGAAGCTTGATCTTGCTTCCCGCAGGAATAGAAAGCGGCGGATCATCGGAGGGCTGCGAGCCTTTGAGGTTTATATCAGCGAGTTTTGAGTATTCTGGAGGTGTGATTGTAATCAACACCTGATCGGCCAGTTTTTCCTCGTTGTAGATTTGAATGGGAATGATGCCGCCTTGAATG
>CAYGQP010000196.1:0-4066 GCA_964352115.1 uncultured Micavibrio sp.
GCCGGAGGGCGCATCTTATGAATACACTAAAGAATATATGGAAGAGATTGAGCGGCGTTTAATGCCGTATGTCGAGACCAATGAGATCAATCGCCTGCTGGTGCGCGCACCGCGCTCATTCGGTAATCTTTCCAGCTTCAATAGCGGTATTGTGATTAATGTAATGAATGATTGGGCCAGCAGAAGGCCAGCCGATGAGGTGATGGGCGAGATTGCAAAGAAAATGTCTGATCTGCCGGGTGTGCGCGCATTCCCGGTTATGCGTCAGGGCTTTGGCGGCGGTACCCAGAAACCTGTCCAGTTCGTATTGGGTGGTGGGACTTATGAGGAGCTGGCGCAGTGGCGCGATATTTTGATCGAAAAGATCAATGAGAATAATCCCGGGCTGACCGATATTGATAGCGATTACAAAGAGACAAAGCCGCAGCTCAAAATTAAAATTAATAAAGACCGCGCTGGTGACCTTGGCGTAAGCAGCGCGATTATAGGGGCGACGCTGGAATCGATGCTGGGGTCGCGCCGCGTCACAACCTATATTGATGATGGTGAAGAATATGATGTCATTCTCGAAGGTGAGCGAGACACGCAGCGTACGCCAACCAACATGGGCAATATATATGTGCGCGCAGATTCAGGGGCATTGATTCCGCTTTCAAATTTAGTGACCATAGAAGAATACGCAGATTCTGGTGATCTTAACCGCTATAACCGTGTGCGCTCCATCACAATTGAGGCGGGGCTTGAAGAGGGGTATTCGCTTGGTGAGGCTCTTGATTATCTGCGTGATTTGACAGTTGAGAATCTGCCCGACACAGCCGCGATTGATTACAAAGGTCAATCTCTTGATTTCCAATCGAGTGGTTCATCTTTGCTTTTTATCTTTTTGCTTGGCTTTGTGATTGTGTTTCTGGTTTTGGCCGCACAATTTGAAAGCTATATTCACCCGCTGGTCATTATTTTAACTGTGCCACTGGCGATTATGGGGGCGCTGTTGGGGCTATATCTTACGGGGAATTCGCTTAATGTTTATACGCAGATTGGGCTGATTATGTTGATTGGACTAGCCGCGAAGAATGGCATTTTGATCGTGGAATTTGTGAACCAGCTGCGTGATGAGGGAATGGAGTTTTCCAAAGCGCTGATGGAAGCCTCGCAAATACGTCTGCGCCCGATTGTTATGACGGGCATTACTACGGTGGCGGGTTCTTTGCCGCTTATCCTGTCTAGCGGGGCTGGCGCAGAAACGCGCGTGGCGATTGGTGTTGTTATCCTATTCGGTGTGGCGGCGGCGACTGTGTTTACGTTATTTATTGTCCCAGTGGCTTATGATATTCTCGCTCGTAATACGGGCTCACCTGGCGATGTAAAGCGCAAGTTAGAGGCGCAAAAAAAGAACATGCAAAAGGATTTAGAAGCACAATGAGAACCCTTATTTTAACAAGTGCTGTTCTATGTCTTGTGGGATGCACGCTCGGTCCTGATTATACCGCGCCTTCGCAAAGTTCTTCGAATGACTGGGCTACAGGTGAAGAGTATAAGGCGACATCACAGGAGGCCATTAATACGGCCTGGTGGGAAATTTTTGAAGATCCCCTTTTGGAAAAATACATCATTTCGGCCACGCAGAATAATAAGGATTTAAAGGTCGCATTGGCCAATATTCGCGTCGCGCGTGCCTTAAGGCGTGAAGATGCCGGGGCTTTATGGCCTCAAATTGGCGGCGATGCGGGTGCTGAGCGCTCAAAATCCAGCGGTGCATCTTCTTCATTCAATAGCGGACAAATTCGTAACACTTATGATGCAGGTTTTGATGCTTCGTGGGAGCTTGATATTTTTGGCGGTAATCGCCGCAGTGTTGAAGCTTCAGAGGCTCGAATCGGCGCGTCCGTGGCAAGCTATCAGGACGTGATGTTGTCTACGCTCTCGGATGTTGCGCGCACGTATTACGAGGCTCGCGGTTTGCAAAAACGCATAGCGATTACCGAGCAAAACACCGAGCTTCTTAATGAAACCTATGATGTTATTCAAGACCGCATGCGCATAGGGGAGGCGAGTGATTTTGATCTTTCCCGCGCGCAAGGGGAATATGAGCTGACCCGTGCACGCATCCCGAATCTAAGGGCTGATTTACGTGCTTCTCTGTATAGTCTGTCTGTTCTTCTGGGCCAGCCCCCTGAGGCGCTTCTTGCTGAGATGGAGACCATCAAGCCTCTTCCGACTCCGCCTGATATTGTGCCCGTAGGTTTGCGATCAGACATTCTGCGTCGTCGGCCTGATATTAGAATTGCAGAGCGCGAACTTGCAGCTTCTGTGGCGGATATCGGTGCGCAGACGGCTGAGCTGTTCCCGAAATTTTTCTTGACCGGTGATATTGGTTCAAGCGCTCGTACCTTTGGCGAGGTGTTTTCCGCAGGCAGTGGCTTATGGTCCTTGGCCTCTATGATCCAATGGTCTGTTTTTGAGGGCGGCGCTATTCGAGCGAGGATAGATATAGAAGAAGCCGAAAGTGAAGCTGCCCTTGCGCGCTATGAAAAAAGCGTGCTTGAAGCTTTGCGGGATGCAGAAACAGCACTTACGAGATACGGTGAAGAGCTTGAGACACGCACGCGCCTTGCTCAGGGTGTTCAGAGTCGCCGTCGTTCACTCTCCTTAGCGAGGGAACTGTTCAATGCGGGTGAGCAAGATTATCTCGCGGTCGTCGATGCGGAGCGTCAATTGATCGATAGTGAGGATGATTTGATCATTTCTGAAACTGACTCCATTACGAAGCTCATAGCTCTTTATTCGGCTCTTGGCGGCGGATGGGAACATTTTGAGTAGTTTTTGTAGGCTGTATATCAAATGATGAGCGTATCACTTGTAAACAGGAAGCTTCGTTTTTGAGCCATTTTTCAGGCGCAGTGCTATATCGATTTCTTTTAATGGCTTAATGATATAGTCATTCATGCCTGAAGCTAAATATTTTTCGCGGTCTCAATTTGTACGCCTAATTTATTCAGGACTTTTTTGATCAAAATCAGGTTCATTTCGTGTCTTCCAGGACAAACCCTTTTTTGCAACGTCTTGCTGATGTTACTAAGGCCCTTCCATTCACCGTTTTAGCAGATATTGATAGCGGAAAATCTAAAATGGTGGACATAGCGCCTGAGACTTGGAACCAAATGCTCGATACCTTAGAGGATTGGGCCGTAATCTTTCAACAGCGTGAACATACTAACTATAGTGAATATGCTTAGAAATCGCATGGGGTGGCGAATTAGGTATTAAAGCTATCACCAGATAGCAATCAAACCGCCTTTGGCTTTTTCAAATGCTGCCGGTAGCGACTGGAACTTTCCAAGTCGTGCAGGGAGCGAACAAAGCATTTTAAAAAGCCCTATAGGAATGCTATTAAAAGCCATGTCTTTCGAATTTAGCAATTTTTTTCAAAACATTCTCAATGCTGTGAAAGCTTCTAGTGAGTATGGTTTGCCCATACCTTTAATACTTATTGCTGTTGTTTTTTTTCTTTTAAAAAGAGATCAGATCAGATGGCATTCTAGAGAAAAATATTATGGGATTATTTTAGAAAATTTAGATCTTTGGCAGCGGAGTCTGTCTGATAGATTAGATTACTATCAACAATCTGGCTCGGAATATAATGACGAATGCATGGAAAAAGATCATTTTATATTGCTGCAAAAAGAAGGGTCTTTAGCTCAAAAAAACATCAGAAAATCTTTAGGCTTTGCTCGTGTATTTTTATCAGACATTTCTGTATCTGTTTTAGAGAAATTAGAATCTGAGCATTGGAACATTAGTGAACATGGAGCTTTGTGTATGGCAGATTATCTTGCTTTGACCCTCGCTGAAGTGGATAAAGCTTATGAACACGTTTTGAAGGACGCAAAGCAGGATTTCAAAAAATACAAATTTTCGAAAGCTTGGGGCAAAAAGGATATTTAAGGCTTTAAGAACTAAATTTTAACCCAGAACATAAAAGCAACACGCCACTTATTCTGAATTCTGCAGGAGTCTATAGATGGAGTTAGCGAAACTGAAAGTATGTTTATGCCTACATTACGAT
>CAYGQP010000197.1:0-4039 GCA_964352115.1 uncultured Micavibrio sp.
GGTATGGTCTGCAAGGGCTGATATAAAAAAATTGAAAAACTTATGAGATCAGGCACACTGAATTCTATGACTATTCTTAGTGACATTGGGGGCACTTATGTTCGCTTCGCTGTATATAACGGCGCTGGGCTGGAGCACATTCGTAAATACGAAGCTGCGAATTTTGACCGTTTCGAAGATGCGCTTGATCATTATATGGATGATGTGGGAGTAAGCGATAAGCAATCTCTGCGCATTGCCACGGCGGCCTATCTTGATGGTGAAATCTGGCGCTTTGTGAACAATAATACATGGGAAATAAATCCGCATGCGCTTGAAAAATTCGGCTGGATTTTGGAATGTATCATCAATGATTTCGAGGCTGCAACTAAGGGATTGCTGGTTATTGATGAGGGGGATGTTCAATGCCTGAGAGAGGCTTCGGCGCGTCCAGGCTTCACTCGCTGTCTTATGGGGCCGGGGACTGGCCTTGGTTTAGGGTATTTAATCCCGACCGAGGATTCTAAAGGCCATCATGTTCAAAAAACGCATGGTGGGCACATGCCGCTCGCGTGTATGACGGATGAGCAATGGCTTGTCAGTCAAACGATAGGGCAAGCTTCCCGTAGATCTGTAGTGCCGGTTTTTGAGGATGTTGTGAGTGGGCAAGGGCTATTAAATATATATGCCGCGCTGTGTTTGATTGATGGTGTGGAGCCGATTGCGCAAAGTGCAGAAGAGATTTTGAGCGCAGAAGACAGCCGTCTGAAATTTGATACTTTGCGGTTATTTCATGAATTTTTTGGATTATTCGCTGCGCATTGCATGATTACCGGCCATGCTTATGGCGGGCTATACTTAACTGGCGGTGTGCTGGATCGCATGATTGAGGCCTCACTCTTCGATTTTAAAGTCTTTGAGGCTGCAATGAATTTGGGATTTGCGCAGTCTGTGAAATCCGATTTGTCATCCGGGCCGATCTTCCATGTAAAGGAGCCATACCTCGCCCTGAGGGGACTTACACTGGAGCATTCGCATGCCTGAGGCATATTTGACGATTGATGATGGTCCTTCTGAACATTTTGAGAAGTTTGTCGATTTTTTGAGCGAGCGCAATATTCCGGCGTTGTTTTTTAATCGTGGGGATCATATGGAGGTGCGGCCAGAGGCTGTGATTTACGGTATCCAAAAGGGCTATATCATGGGCAATCATGCCTACAGCCATAGGCGTTTTTCTGAATTATCCGAGGCTGAATGTTTTGAAGAGGTGCTTAAGACAGAACGGATTCTGGATGACCTTTATCAAAAGGCCGATGTTAGCAGACCCGGAAAATATTTTCGGTTTCCTTATATGGATCGTGGTATGGGCCCGTGGTTAATAGAGCCGAACCTTCTGCCTGCGAGATTTGAGCAACAGCATTTTGATTTACTTGAAGTGGGGTTGGGCCATGACCCTGAGGAGCCTTCCCATGAGGGGGTCAATAAGAAGCGAAAAATTCAGCATTTTCTGGGCGCGCACGGGTTTGATCTTCCGCCAACACCAAAGGTAAACGTTCCGTTTCATATGCAAACTGAAATGGCTGATGCGCGAGACTGTTTATGCACTTTTTCTACGAGTGACTGGTTGTTGAATGATCGTCATAAGGGCAAGTTTGGGGTTTCCAATGTGGGGGATCTTTCCAAAAAATTGCGAGATGATGCGTTTTTAAATGGGGCTGGCGCTGTTCATATAGTATTGGCCCATGATGGTGACGAAATTCATGATAGCACATGCGCGATTATAGATGATTTTTTAGGTCGTGGTTTCGAGTTCCTTGATTTCGTATCTGACTCCTGATATTCAGTCTTAAGAATTATAAATATGCGGGCGTAGTTCAATGGTAGAACGTCAGCCTTCCAAGCTGAATATGCCGGTTCGATCCCGGTCGCCCGCTCCATATTATATTTTTTTAAAAGCCTCATTTTAAGCAGAAAGATTTTTCATGAAAGCTTTAGCGCTTGTTCTTGTATTGGTTTTGGTTTCGGCAGGTGCGTATATATACATGAATCCTGGTGGTTTCGCTGAAGATGGTTGTCGATCCTACGAGAAAAATGCACGCAGCAAATTGGCCAAGCTTGAAGCTGAAGATAAAAATGCAGAGGCTGCGGTATTGACGGTGAATATTATGACGATGTCCATGACTTGTGATTTGATTGATCAATCGTGTGACAAGAGTTCAGAGAATTTCAATCAAAATACCTGTAATGCGGCACTCAATACTTTTAACGCCCGTCAGTCTGATTGGAAAGCTCTGGGCCAGTAGGCGATTATAGATGAGCCGCACATTATCAAAAACGTTATCCAACATTGTTGAAGCCTCACTTTTTTTTACAGGTGAACGAAACCGCAGCCGCACAATAGCATTGATGGCGGACGACCTTCAGGCACGTGGATTGGCTGACATTCAAACTTCGCATGGCCCGATGAAATTGGTTCAGCGCCGCGGACCGTTTTTGGCGACCATGGTCAAAAATTTCCATGAAGATGAACCGGAAACCTTGGCCTGGATTGACGATTATGTTCAGGTGGGAGAAGAAATCTGGGATATTGGCGCGAATGTGGGATTGTATACGCTATATGCTGCCCGTCGCGGCGCAAAGGTTACGGCGTTTGAGCCAAGTGCTCTCAATTATGCATTGATCCATGAACAACTGGCGGCGAATGATTTCGTGAATGATGCGCGAGTTTACAACATCGGACTTTCTGATGAAACCGGCGTGGATACGCTGTTTGTTAAGGACCTTCATGCGGGCAATGTGTTTAATACGGTCGGGCAGGCCGCTAATCAATTCGGGGCATTTGATGCCGGTGCGCAGCAGGCTGTTCTGACATTTACCGTCGATGATTTTATTGAATTTGCTAAATGTGAAGTGCCGAAGCACATTAAGCTGGATGTTGACGGGATTGAATTGAAAATTCTCAAGGGGGCTCAAAAAACGCTCGCTAAAATTCAAACGCTTCTGATTGAAATTGAAGGCGACAATGCCGAGAATCAGCAGATGAAGGTCTTGATCGAAGAGGCCGGCTTAGCGGATATCACTGATGAGTTGCCGGTGCGCAGCAAGCGTAATCGCTTGTTTATTCGGAAATAGGCTTCTTTAAAAAAATCATTAGCCTGCAATAGATGGGGGGTTGTATCCCGGTATGATAAGGCCGTTCACAGGCGTGTTCAATATTCTCATCATCTCCTGAAATTTTGGACTATTATTCAAGCGGTGATCAAGATGATCCCCGGCTGTGATGTTGATTGCTTTACGCATGACACTATCTGATGGTGTAAAGGTAGCCGCTGCCATTTCTTTTAGTCGCGTATCCCACAAAAAGCCCGGGTGGTCTTGAATTTCAATTTTTAGATCCAGGGGCACAGGTTCACCATTTTTATCGTCCAGTAAGGGCACGCGATTGTAATGGCTTATAAATGATAGGCCCCCGAATTTACGGTCTGCCATAAAACGATTGAGCCATTCATTGGCTGATGAGCCATTTGAAGTACTATCGCTGAATTTTGCGTGATCTGCTGCATTACCAAAGGAAAATTCAAACATTTTACCGCCGTGTCTGCCGATAAGGTGCTCGTCGTATGCGTCGGACGCAAAGATTGGTTCACAATTATCTCCCAGGAGATATTGTTTTGCTGAATCTGGAAAGATGCTTTTTCCAGAAAGCACAGGCCCCTTGATCCCGATGATAATTGGGGTCTGTGGATCATTATAAAAATCAGTATCGATCCCCTCCAGAATCATTTCACATGCTCTGACGATATGTGCCCTGTCGAAGGATAAAATATGCGCTCTTTTTTTTCTCATCGAGTGGGAGCTTAAGGCCGGCAAATAATTATGTCAATAAAATGATGGCTTAATTGTGTAAAAAACCCGTTGACATTAGTCTGTGGGTTTTTTACACCTGTTGCGAGGTTTTGTTACTAGGAAAAACCTAAGGTTTTCAAAGATAAGGAATACGAAGAGATGTCAAAAGAGAAGTTTGAGAGAAATAAGCCGCATTGTAACATTGGCACGATTG
>CAYGQP010000198.1:0-4032 GCA_964352115.1 uncultured Micavibrio sp.
CGGGTTCAATGAAAAAGATCTTATTCAGGCTCAAAAAACGCTACAAAATTTGGGGGCAAACGTGCGCCTCATTAGCATGGACCATGGCTTGGTCAATGGGTGGAGTGGTGATGGTTGGGGGCTTCATTTCGCCGCAGATAAGGCTTTAAACGAAGCCTTGGCAGCAGATTTTTCAATGCTGGTTGTTCCGGGTGGATCACGAAGCATGAGTAAGCTTAAGCTCACAGCGCACACAAAACGTTTTATCAGCGGTTTTATTGACGCACGCAAACCAGTGGCGTTCATGGATGACTCTCTCGAACTTTTAGAATTTGCAGGTCGTTTAAGCGGCCTGAACGTCGCCGGGCCTGAAGCATTGAAGGCTGCTATGGAGCAAGCCGGCGCGATCTGGAGCGATGATACATTTGCCATTCAAGGCCAAGTCATGACAGGCCAGACGGAAGGCGCTCAATTGAGTGCATTTGTTGAGGCAATGGCAACATTTTTCATGAATGCTGTTGAACCTTATGATGCGGCTGCCTAAAATCCCTTTATGAAAGCCGAAACCCAATCTTTGATTGATGATATCCAGCACGCTGTAAAGCTGCTGAGGAGGCATCTTTGACTGGGACAATGCGCTTAAACGTCTTGAGGAGCTGAATGCCCTTAGTGAAGACCCGGATTTATGGTCTGATCCGGCTAAAGCCCAGGAAATCATGAAAGAACGCACCCGCCTGGATAATCAAATTCAGGCCGTAAGGGACATTGCTCAAAGTGCGGAAGACCATGCCTCTATGATTGCCCTGGCCGAGGAAGAGGGTGATGAGAGCATCATAAAAGAATCAGAACAGGCACTGAGCAAGCTCAAGATTCGCGCTGAGCGTAAACAAATTGAAAGTCTGCTGTCCGGCGAAGCTGACGGTAATGATGCTTATCTTCAGATTAACGCCGGAGCCGGCGGGACCGAAGCTCAGGATTGGGCTGAGATGATTGTGCGCATGTACGTGCGCTGGGCTGAAAAGAACAGCTATAAGCTCTCTGTCCTTGAACGCAGCGATGGTGAAGAAGCAGGCATAAAATCCATTACACTCAGAATTGACGGCGATCAGGCTTATGGATGGCTCAAAACCGAAACGGGAGTCCATCGTCTTGTGCGCATTTCCCCGTATGACTCAAGCGCCAGACGACACACAAGCTTCGCGTCCGTTTCTGTCTCCCCTGTTTTGGATGACTCGATAGAGGTTGAAATTGAGGACAAAGATATCCGCGTAGATACCTATAGATCCAGCGGAGCAGGTGGCCAACACGTGAATACAACGGACAGTGCGGTGCGCATGACACACGAGCCCACAGGGATCGTGGCCGCGTGTCAAAGCGAACGTTCACAACACCAAAACCGTGCAAATGCTCTGGCATTGTTAAAGGCCAAAATTTACGAAGCGGAGCTTCAAAAACGTGAAGAACAACAAGCCGCTGAGCACGGGGAAAAAACCGATATTGGTTGGGGGCATCAAATTAGATCGTACGTTCTGCACCCCTATCAAATGGTCAAAGATCTGCGCACGGGCCTTGAAAATGTTAATTCACAAGCTGTCCTTGACGGGGATATAGATGCATTTCTGGAGGCATCATTAGCGCGTAAACTCTCTGGTGCTCTGGATAGTGAAGATAATTAGGCTTTGAATAATCATCAAAATTCACTACATTAACATTTGATTTTATTAAGGTTGACCAAGCATGAACAAAATACCTGCCCGACTTCTTTTTTTAGCCCTTATGAGCGCAATATTGAGTATTCATGTTGCATCATTAGGCCAGGCTGAGGGGCGCAAAATTACAATTAAACCCTTTCCTGAAGCGTTTAAAAAATCTGCACCTTCGGATGCACAAAGCCAGAATAATGCTGCGCTTAAAGGACACCGTGCTAATGCTAAAAAACAGCAGGCAACAAATCCCCTGAATGATATAAATGATGACGCCCCTGTAACAGATGACGTGCGAAATGAAGCGCAGCGCATGGAGACTTTAGAGCGTCTAACGAGATCGTTGGATGGGCCTGGTAAAAAGCCGAATTCTCCCGCAACAATTTCAAAGAATGCCGCACAAAAAGCAATGACGACAGAGGAGCTAAGTCAGAAATATAACAAAGGCTTAGCTGCACAAAATCCGCAAAAACAGAATGGTCTGAAATCTAAGCGGGTGAGCGTAAGTCCCGCCGCCATAAAAGAGGAGCATCAGCGTGCTGCGACTCCAGAGGTTAATCAAACAGCGCCTTCGCGGCGCACAATTCCCGTTGTGAATGCACCTCCGTCCTCTCCCAAGCCAATGGACGCAAGATGGCAAGCCTTAAAAGATGCATCACTGCTGGATACTTTGGACGGTTGGTCACGAAAAGAGGACATATTGCTCGTATGGAATACGCCGGCCAGCTATTTTATCCCCAGAACGCTGCTTATCAATAAATCATACCCCAAGGCAGTTGAAGAACTGCTGGAGATATTTTCTGATGTTCCATTTCGCCCAGTAGGACAGCTTTACTGGGATGAAGATGGCGCCCGGCACATCCTCGTGATCCAATCTTTGGATAACTAGAGTCTCTAAAAAAAGTGTGTAACTTTCGCTTTTAGGCTGCTCGATATTTGCCCAACAGTATATTTCAAGTAAAATTGAATTTATACATGATTCTATCATGAGGAATTCTATGGGTTTTACATCCGCTTTTTATCGGCTATTTTTTCTTTTTCTCTTACTCGCTGTCAGTATCGTCAGCGGAATGAACGCCTATGCACAAAAAGCGGCCATGATGGAACCACAAACATCATGGGCTGTGAACAAGGTTGCCAATGAGACAAACTTGGATCAGGCGTATTGCGCAATTGCCAAGCGCTTTGAGCAAGCCACCATTTTCACACTGGCCAAAAACCTTCAGAACGAAGCTTCAATCGCTATAGATTTTCAAACACCTCGCTTTAATCCGCAAGAGGGCATCCGCGTGACGCTTGACCCTGGAGCATCCGTTGAACGCACGTTTCAAATACTGCCGGCAAATGAAAAAGCGATTGTGGTTCGCATAGGTCAGGACGAAGACTTTTTTAAAGCTTTACAAAAAACAGGATTTCTTAGAATTGAAGCTGGATCAGATAGCTTTCACTTTAATGTTGCAGACATTGATGAGGGACAAGCCACACTCGATCAATGCGTAACATCATTGAATGCGCCGGTTAGTATGAGCGAGGGAGAGAACGCAGTGTTTTCCGATAGCCATGACGACGCCATGGCTTTGAAATCGGAAATACAAAGCCTGAGAGAAGAAACGCGTTTACTGGCTAGCCTGTTAGCAGAGGCAAAAACGGGTAACGCCGCAGCAAATAACAATGTTAATAATGATTATGAAGACTTGGCCGCACAACTTGAAAGAGCGAACAGAGAAAAGATAATGCTTCGTGAAGAGGCTGAGCGCGCGCGCGCGCAGTTGGATTCCACCAATAACGATCCACGTATGAGCGCACTTGTTGAGGATAATGAAAGATTGCGCGCTGCAATTCTATCGCTTGAAGATGCGGTATCAAGCAAGCAGGCACATATTACAAAACTTGAGTCCGAGGTTGCGCAAAGCGCTGCGCTGAGCAAACGCGTTGAAGCCTCGCAAGAAGACTGGGTGGCTACAATGGCTGCTGCGCGGCAGAAAATTATTGAGCTCGAAACCGAGAATGCAGCGTTAACAAAAGAAATTGCTGCAAAAGACGCTGCAGAAAGCGCCCGAATAACAGTCCTGGAAAAAGACTTGAATGCTGCAAAAGCAGAAATTGTGTCATATCAGGAACAAATTGCTGAGAGCCAAAACAATAATCACGCCCTAAAACGACAGTTCGAACAATCTGAGCAAAAACTGAACAAAGAAATTACGAAACTAGAAACACAGCTTCATGAGAAGGAGCTGGCCCTCGCAAACCTCTCTAACGTCTCGAAAGATCTCGAGGCAGCATTGAGCGAAAAGAGCGCATTAGAAGACGCGATTAAGCAAGACATGGTTGATGAAACCATTGTAAACAC
>CAYGQP010000199.1:0-3991 GCA_964352115.1 uncultured Micavibrio sp.
CTGGCGGCGTTGTTTCCTCATTGGGAAAAGGCCTCGCCACCGCTGCGCTTGGCGCATTGCTTCAGGCCCGCGGGTATCGTGTTCGTCTGTGTAAACTAGACCCTTATCTTAATGTAGACCCCGGTACCATGAGCCCTTTTCAACACGGCGAAGTCTTCGTTACCGATGACGGCGCGGAGACCGATCTTGATCTGGGGCATTATGAGCGGTTCACCGGTGTTCCTGCAAAGGCAACGGATAACACGACGACGGGGCGCATTTACACCTCTGTTCTTCAGAAGGAACGCAGAGGCGATTATCTGGGCGCAACCATTCAGGTCATTCCGCATATCACAAATGAGATTAAGGATTTCCTTATAGAAAAAGACGGCACTGCCGAATTTGTGCTCTGTGAAGTTGGCGGGACTGTTGGGGATATCGAAAGCTTGCCATTCCTGGAGGCCATTCGCCAGTTCCGCAATGAAATTGGCAAAACAAAGGAGGGCGAGCGCCGCTGCATACACGTTCATGTCACGCTGTTGCCATATATTCCTACCGCAGGCGAGCTAAAGACCAAACCGACACAACATTCGGTCAAGGAACTGATGAGTCATGGGATTCGTCCACAAATTTTGCTGTGTCGTGCTGATCGTATGATTGAAGATGAGGAGCGCGATAAAATCGGCCTGTTCTGTAATATCGATGAGAAAAAGGTTATTCCGGCGCTCGATGTATCTTCAATCTATGAGGTGCCTCTGAGCTACCACGCCGAAGGCTTTGATCATCAGGTCATGGACAGCTTTGGTATTAAGGATATTCCCAATCTGGATCTTTCGATCTGGGAAAATATTGTAAAGAGCATAAAAGAGCCTGAAAGCAGCATCAAAATTGCGATCGTCGGTAAATATACGGAACTTACCGAGAGCTATAAATCCCTCAATGAAGCTCTGGTTCATGGTGGTATTGCCAACAACGTCAAAGTTGAGCTGAAATTTATTGGTGCTGAAATTTTCGAAAGTGAAGACCCGGAGCAGCATCTCTTCGGTGTTCATGGCATTCTTGTACCCGGCGGTTTTGGTGAACGGGGTGCAGAGGGTAAAATAAAGGCCGTTCAATACGCGCGCGAGAAAAAGATCCCGTATTTCGGTATTTGCTTCGGCATGCAATTGGCGATTATTGAGGCCGCACGCAATCTTTGCGGCATTAAGGGCGCTAATACGACCGAGTTTGGCCCATGCGATGAAGCGGTTGTAGGGTTGATGACGGAATGGACTAAAGGCGAAGGCAAAAAAGAGACAAGGGGCAAGGACGGCAACAAGGGCGGCACAATGCGTTTGGGCGCCTATGAGGCTGCGCTTAAAAAAGGCTCTAAAGTGGCTAAAATTTATGGAGGCGCAAAAATCAGTGAGCGTCACCGCCATCGTTATGAAGTGAATATCAAATATAAAGATCAGTTAGAAAAGCAGGGGCTTGTCTTCTCCGGTATGTCCCCTGATGGCAAACTGCCGGAAATTGTGGAGCGCGAGGACCACCCATGGTTTGTGGGGGTGCAATTCCACCCGGAATACAAATCAAAACCGTTTGAACCACACCCGCTATTTGTCAGCTTTATTGAGGCGGCTGTTGCCCAGAGCCGGTTGGTTTAGGCTATTGTACGCCGACGGGCTCTCTCGTGGGAGCTTGAATTTGATGATCTGTAGATATATTTTTAAGGGCTTCTTGAAGTTTGATAGGCTCGTCTGGTCTTGGGCGAGCGTTGCTGTCTTCTGCCACTAGCTTTTTTACGCGTGCGGGAGATAGACCGCTTTTGTTAACAAGCGCAGTTAAAAAACCGCTGTCAATTGCACTCCGAACTGAGGCCGCGAACTCATCACTAATACAGTCTGGATTTACAGACGGGCCTTCACTATCTTGAGCAATGCTTCTGCTAGTTGCTTGACGTTGTAAATATTTGGCGTGGGCTTCTTGTCTCTCTTTTTTATCTCTTTTTGCACTCATTTTACGCAGACCCTCTTTTTTGTGTGTGAAATTTCAAGATTAAAATTGATAATAAAATAGTGAATTATACGCAAGAAATATTTCAAAAAAGCAATAAAATTACCAAGGCGGCTTGTCCCGCCCTTTTGATTTGATATTTATTATCGCTCGTCGTACATCTATGGCTATGAAAACAATCACAGTAAAAGACATCGAGATTTCGAACAAAAACCCCTTCACTCTTATTGCTGGGCCTTGCGCGATCGAGAGCAGGGATCATGCCTTTGGCATGGCGGGAAAGTTGAAGGAACTGACGGCTAAGCTCGGCATACCCTTTATCTATAAATCTTCCTTTGACAAGGCCAATCGCACATCTTTGTCGGGTATTCGTGGTATTGGTATGGACAAAGGGCTTGAAATTTTAGGGGCGGTCGCCAGAGAATTCGATGTCCCCGTTATTACCGATGTTCACCTGCCTGATCAATGCGCCGAAGTCGCGCAAGTTGTTGATGTTCTTCAAATTCCAGCGTTTTTGTGCCGTCAGACAGATTTACTGGTCGCCGCCGCTGCGACGGGCAAGGCCATTAACGTCAAAAAGGGACAATTCCTCGCGCCATGGGATATGGAGCGTGTAGCGGAAAAAATGGCCGAAAGCGGGAATGACAATATCATGCTCTGCGAGCGCGGAACATCATTTGGATACAATACCTTAGTGTCGGATATGCGAAGCCTGCCGATCATGGCGAAAACGGGCTATCCGGTGATTTATGATGCCACCCACAGCGTCCAGCAACCGGGCGGAAAAGGCGGTTCATCAGGTGGGGATCGCACGATGGTTCCAGTCGTGGCAAGCGCCGCCGTGGCCGTTGGCGTGGCGGGTGTGTTCATGGAAACGCACGAGGATCCGGACTCTGCACCATCTGATGGACCAAATATGGTTAAATTCAGTGACTTAGAAGGCGTTCTGAGGCGATTAATTGCCTTGGATAACGTCGCAAAATCTGCTATACTATAAGTATTAACCATCAATTGTGCCTAGAAAGGCCTGAAAACAAAGGATTTGTAAAGAGTAATGGCAAGTATTCCCGGAGCATCACAGTTTGTAAATGCCGCGCGATTAGCAAATTCGCAGGGGCGTCCAGCTGTTTCCACAAACTTGCTGGGCAGCTTTGAAACACCGTCATTGCTTGATGCTGCTCAAAACCTGCGCAGTAGAACAGGGGATTTCAATTTTGGATCATCCCAAAGAGCCCGTGCATACAGAAAACAGCTCCAGCAAGGCGCGAGCAATCTGTTTTCGCTAACGGGTACAGGTAACTCTACAGTTGAAGCCAATGTGGCACAGATTAATGCCCTGCGCGCCAGAAATGCGCGTTTTACACAGGGCCCCCAGTCCAATATCAGCGCTCTGGTTGAGGATAACGGACGCGTTACATCATCAAATACACGCGGAAATTCTATCAATACGGTTGTTTAAACCGTTTAATCCTCTTTTCATTTAAATCGCACTTCTATAAAACCTAAGGTGAAATTCATCGAAGGAGCCCAGATTTATGTCCGCTATCATTGATATTCATGCCCGCGAAATTCTAGACAGTCGCGGAAACCCTACTGTAGAAGTTGACGTCACGCTTGAAACTGGTGCGCGTGGCCGGGCTGCTGTGCCGTCCGGCGCTTCAACGGGCGCATATGAAGCCGTGGAGCTTCGCGATGGTGACAAGAACCGATATCTTGGTAAGGGTGTGCGAAAGGCTGTGGGCCATGTCAATACGGATATTTATGAGGCGCTGCTTGGCCTTGACGCCGAAGAGCAGCTCTTTATTGATCAGACGATGATTGACCTGGATGGGACAGAGAATAAGGGCCGCTTTGGGGCCAACGCAATACTTGGCGTGTCTATGGCCGTGGCCAAGGCCATGGCCGATGAGCTTGATGTGCCACTTTATCGTTACATAGGCGGCGCGCATGCTCATGTGCTGCCCAGACCGATGATGAAGATCATAAATGGCGGCGCGCATGCCTATAACCGGGTTGA
>CAYGQP010000200.1:0-3983 GCA_964352115.1 uncultured Micavibrio sp.
TAGAATAGGTCATAAACCTATAAGATTTTGTTAATATGAAAACAATGCAGGAAATTTTATTGTTTTTCAGTCTATTACCAATTTTCCTTGAGCCAGAATTTCACACGCTCAAAAAGATTGCCCGGCTCGACCTGCGCCAGGATCTCCGCTGGCATTTCGTCACTGCGCTCAGATACATAGGTCAGCAACCCTGCCGTTGTGGCAAATGCAGGCCCACTTACAGCGTCCGGAAGCCCGGAAAGCCGTATGGGCTTGCCTAAGCGCACTTGTTTATCCAGCACATGCTGACCCAAATCACGCAAACCCGGCAGCTGCGATGCCCCGCCGGTCAATACAACGCGTCGGCCAATAGCCCCGCCCAGACCACTATCCTGTAATTTCGCACGGACAAGCTCCAAGGTTTCCTCAATTCTGGGCTGGATAATACCCACCAACAATGATCGGGGCACATGATTAGGCTCCGCCCGCTCATCCTCGCCCAGTTTTGGCACATCAATCATTTCTGATTCATCCATATTCGATGCCATCGCACTCCCGTAAAGCGCTTTAAGACGCTCCGCATCGGCCAGGGAGGTCGTAAGCCCCTTCGCGATGTCACTGGTGACGTTTTTACCGCCCAAGGGCACAGCATCCGCATAAATCATACCTCCCCCAAGAAACACGGCAAACGAGGTCACACCGCCGCCCATATCGATAACCGTACACCCTAGATCCATTTCATCCTCAACCAAAGAGGCCAGACCAGCGGCATACGCCGACACGCAAAAGGCTGAAATATCAAGATGAGAGCGTTCAATACACGTTGCAATATTCCTGAGCGCACCCATTTCACCGCTGACAATGTGCATATCAACATTCATATCCTGACCATGCATACCGCGTGGTTCACGGATACCGTTATTGCCATCAACACGATAATCAAAGGGAATAGTATGTATCAGCTCATACTCATCGCTCAAAACACTCTCCTGCCCCTTGGCTAGGGCACGGCGCACGTCATTATCCGTAACCTCATGCCCCGCAATTTGTACATCCGCGCTGTGAGCCTGTGATGTTGCATGCACACCCGGCAAGTTCACAATCACCTCCCGCAGCGGATAGCCCTTCATGACATCAGCAGCCATATTTTCAGCCGCATGGACCGTTTGACGAATAGACGCCTCCGCCGCCTCCAAATCTGTAATTGCGCCGCTTTTCATGCCTTGCGCCGGGTGATGCCCCACCCCGAGAACTTCGAACGTGCCCTCGTCATCCATCACGCGTCCAATAAAACAGGCGATTTTTGAACTACCGATATCCAGGGCCGCGAGCAATGCGCCTTTTGGTTTATGTTTATGCTTCATTTATATGCTATTTCCTGGGCCAGAACTGGCCTTGTATTCCTGAACGCCGCCAGGTTTTGTTCGCACAATGATACGCCCTGGCTCGCGCAAATCAATATGTCTGATATCTTTATCCAAAACAGCTTCCTTTTCCTGAACATCAACCAAAAGCGCGAGCGCCTCACTTACGCCCGTCTCCGGCAACTTGACCGTAAGGTCATTCGACAGATTCAAATCCCATCGGCGCTCACTGATAAAGCTCAATGACTCCAAGCGCTGAAAAACAACGTCATATGCCGATAATATTTTCAAAATCTCCGGCGCCTTTTTATACGCGCCCTCCCCCAGTACAATCGGCAAATCTTTGAAACGTGCCATATTCTCATTGTCATTAATCATGACACCCTGTCGATCAACCAGATGTAAAACTTTGTCTTTTTGCCAAAATGCAATCGGCTGACGCTCCTCGATGCGAATAAACAACGTATCGGGCAAACGGCGCTCAACATGGGCGGCGCGCACCCATTCAATCTGCGTCAACAAATCCTGCGCGTCCTTGGGTGAAACAGAAAACAACGGGTCGCCCTTTTGGACATTCATCAACGCCAAAATCACATCTGCATCGGCAAGCTCGCGCCCCTCGATATATATATTTTCGATTTTTAAGCCCATTGAGGCGCTGGCCATCACGACTTGGTTCTCCGCCCAATCACCAAGTTTTATGTGCGAATCGGTAAAATACGCCCATAATCCAACCCAGCCCATAAACACAAGAATCGCTAGCCGAATGCCATATCGTTTAGCCATGGGCAAAACAACCGAAAGCACACCCTTGCGATGTTTATTGGAATTGGTTGGTTTCTTCCTGGGCCGAATGCGAATAAGAGGCATCTCAAAAACCCTAATTCAACCGGCGCGGATGAAGACGAGCCTCTTTCGGCACCGGGTCTCGCGGCAATACCCGGCGTCCCCGCATAAACACTGCCTCATCGACCAACTGCGTAAGCAGATCAGTAAACAACACAGGATTGTCTTTAGAGGCTTCCCACAGGAAATATCCAAATGAACCAGGAATCGGGTTTATCTCATTCATCCAAATCTCTCCCGTTTTTGAATCACATATGTAATCAATGCGCGGCGCGCCTGTGCCGTCAATGGCCTCAAACATTTTGATACCCCATTTGCGAATCTTTTCATCAAATCCTTTGGGCAATGCGGGATTAATCTCCCGCGTCAGGGACAACATGCCTTCACTGATCGCACCAGCGCCCTTTGTTCCGCTCATTTTGCCACCGCCCTTTGAACCGCCAGTGCCGGACATATATTTCTGTTTGAAGTCCAGCAGTTCCTCCGTGGCCTTCGGGCGTTCAATCGCGGATGTTTTGACATGATCGCCAATGCGCCCCACGGCCACATTATATTCCACCATGTTTTGTACAAATGGCTCCAGGATGGCGACATCATCATATTCAAAAATCGCCGGCAGGCAGGCATGGATTTCATCCACACTTGCAACCTTTGCCACACCAATCGAGCTACCCATGTGTGACGGCTTCAGGATCATAGGAAAATCCAGATCCCTGATCGCATCCTTGATGACATCCTTTGGCAACATAAAGCCTTCCTTGGCCCGCTTCAAAACAACATAAGGCAAAACAGGGATATCAAGCGCCTGAAGGAATTTTTTCGTTGCGGCCTTATCCATAAAAATCGATGTCCCCATTGTCCGGCATCCCGTATAGGCCACGCCAGCAGATTCAAATAACCCCTGAAAATGGCCGTCCTCGCCAAACGCCCCATGAAACGCCAAAAGCGCAACATCAAATTCAACAGGCTTGGGTGAACCGAACAAGCCTGTTTTCTTGGGCAACAACTTGCCAACCCGGTCCGCCGTGACATCCAGTGTGACTTCAGTGCATGATGACCGCGCATTTTTATCGAGCATATAGCTGGATCGTTCACGCAAAACATCGCCAATCAACCATTGCCCTTCGGTCGTAATATAAACAGGAAACGCATCAAATCGCACTTGATCCAATGCCTGAAGGCCTTGCAAGCCTGTAACAACACTAACATCGTGCTCCGGGGAACGCCCACCGAAAAACACGGCTACTCTGAGTTTACTTTGAGTCATCTTTACCTTTAGAATTCTAAAATATTTGAATCAGTATTTAATCATGAAAAGCACGCACATCAAAGACGTTGAAATATTTTATAAAGAGCTCGGTGAGGACAAAATCAGCGCTGAGCAGCCTCTTGTTCTATGGGGGCACGGCTGGGGCCAAAACCACCAAAGTTTTGACGCATTGGCAGAACCACTTCAAACCACCAACAAGCACATCACCATCGATTTTCCTGGATTTGGACAATCGCCTGTTCCATCCGATGTTTGGGGAACCGAAGATTACGCCGATGCCATGGCTGAGTTTATTCGCGCGCACACCAAACACCCCATTATATGGGTGGGTCATTCCTTTGGTTGCCGGGTTGGTATTCAGCTCGCCGCTCGCCATCCAGATTTGATCAGCGGCCTTTGCCTCATCGCCGGTGCGGGCTTGCATCGCAAACGCCCATTGTGGCAAAAATTCTATTTCAAATCGCGTATTTATACATTCAAAGCCCTTAGAAAACTTATCCCGTTTGGCCTCCCCGAAGCTTGGC
>CAYGQP010000201.1:0-3961 GCA_964352115.1 uncultured Micavibrio sp.
CGTCTAGTCCTTTGCGATAAATATGACAGAAAACATAGGCGGAGCAGGATTTACCGGCATCATCATTGAGCGGAGTTTGAAGGAAGTCATGGTTGCTGTAGCCATCGGCAAGACGTATTTCAGGCGAGAGAATTTCGCCAAATGAATGGCCACTTTTGATCGAAGCTTGAAAGACGAGATGCTGAATGTCAGGGCTGAGATTTTTGAGCTCCACTGAGATTTGTTCATCATCGCCATCCCCCAGCCCCTCGACATTGTCGCCAGAATGGTATACTTGCCCTAATTCCTCTAGGCTTTGATCGGATTTCGCGCAGATGCTGTTGATGTAGAATTTATTGGCATCATACATAAAAACGGACAGATCCAGATCGTGATAGGTTTTTTTGCCGCCGATGATCGCGGTTAGCTTCTCGGTGAATTTTGCCTTTTCAACAGGGTCCCATCCTAGGCCACAAAAAATTCTATGGTGGGCCTGTTTTGTCACATTAAGTGGGGCGTGTTCGTTTTTCTGAAGTTTGGGCATAATTCTTTATAAATACTGTTATGGTCTTTGCAAAGGGAATGTTGCCGGTGTGAGGGGGCCGTTGGTTAATTCTCCATATCTTTTTTCTGCGCCAGCGAGCAGTTCTGGTTCAATTTCTTTCCATTTTGGCTGTGCGTATAGTGCGAAAGATTCACCTAGCCCAACGACCGCGATTTCTCTAACAGGGTTGTTACGAAGAAGAATATCCAAAAATGGTTGATGGCTTATGCGCAAGCGCCCAGCAGAATCATTTTTGATTGCTTTTAGGATCATTGCAATCTCTATGAGATCATCTCCGAAAGGGTGCGATGTTGCAGGATACACGCGAATTCTATGTTGATCAGGTTCAGCTTTTAGGAGGAATTCTTCTCGAAGAGCCTCCGTTCCTGTCTTTGGAGGTCTATATTCTGCAGGTATTACCACGCGTTTTTTTTTGTCCATTTTTACACTAGACTTTCCCGCGAACAGGCGTGGAATCTCAAATGGTTGCGCTTCGCTAGGCTGTGATATTTTTTTTGCTGGATTTGACATGGGCAACACGTGGCATGGTTATGACAAAAAATCAATAAGAATTACTATTCATTCAGTCGAGGTAATTTTCGTCTTTCATTTTTTTATGTTCGCCTAAATCAGCCTTCAAGACTAGGATAAGGCCCATAACGACTGTGAGTATGCCCAATGTCGCTAGAAGTTTGATAAAGACATCCCAGCCAAACATGGGCGCCCACATTTGAATAATGGTTACACCCGCAGCCAAAGTGATGCAAATGATAACAAGGGTCAGAAGTAAACGATGTAGTGACATTTTATAGGCGCTTTCTTTTCATGATGACCATAAAGGCTTCGCGTTTGAAAAAAAGCAGCATGCGGCGGACTTCGCCTTCCATTGTGACTACTTCCCAGCCTTGTTCGGCATTTTTGTTGAGAAATTCAGAAAAACGCAAAGGGTCAACTTTTGACCCAGCCAGAAAGATTGATCCCAGCATGCCTTCGCGGTAAAGAATGACTTTATATTCATAAGGTCCCGGAGCATGCGTATGTTCTTCGTTGCTCACTTTAGTTTCTCCTTAAGTAAGTCGTTCACTGCGGCAGGATTGGCCTTTCCCTGGGACTTTTTCATCACCTGACCGACGAAGAACCCAAAGAGCTTGTCTTTCCCACCCTGATAGGCGGCGACATTGTCAGGATTTTCAGCGATAACCTCATCAATAATTTTTTCGATGGCTCCTGTGTCTGTGACTTGTTTCAGGCCTTTTTCTTCGACAATTTTAGCCGGAGCATCTCCAGATGTATACATCTCCGCAAAAACATCCTTGGCGATTTTGCCGGAAATGGTGTTGTCGCTGATGAGGCCGGTGAGCTCACCAAGATGTTCCGCGCTGATCGGTGAGTCCTTGATGGCCATGTTTTCCTTGTTGAGGCCGCCGAGAAGTTCATTGATGACCCAGTTTGCGGCAAGTTTTGCATCGCGGCCATTTGCGACGACTTCAAAGTAATCCGCCCGTTCGCGCTCTGCGATCAGCACCCCCGCGTCATAGGCGCTGAGGCCGAAGTCATTCATGAAGCGATGTTTTTTCTCATCAGGCAGTTCTGGCAGTGTTTCCTTGACTCGCTCAACCCATTCATTTGTGAGCACAAGCGGGAGGAGGTCAGGGTCAGGGAAGTAGCGGTAATCATGGGCCTCTTCCTTGGACCGCATCGAGCGGGTTTCCATTTTATTGGGATCCCACAGGCGTGTTTCCTGAACGATCTGGCCGCCGTCCTCGATAATTTCAATTTGGCGTTGCACTTCGTAATCGATGGCTTGTTGGACAGCCTTTACGGAGTTGACGTTTTTGATTTCTGCGCGTGTCCCTAATGGGCCCCCAGGTTTGCGCACAGAGATATTCACATCGGCGCGCATTGATCCTTCATCCATATTGCCATCACAGGTGCCCAGATATCGAAGGATCATGCGTAGCTTAGAAAGGTAGGCTGTGGCTTCTTCGGGGCCTCTGATATCAGGTTCGGAGACGATTTCCATGAGTGCGCAGCCGGAGCGATTCAGGTCGACGAATGATTTTTTAGGGTGCTGGTCGTGCAGGGACTTTCCGGCGTCCTGTTCCAGATGAAGGCGTGTAATTCCAATTTCTTTCACGGTTCCATCGGGGAGGTCAATTTCAATGACGCCTTTACCGACAATCGGATGTTCAAACTGAGAAATTTGATAGCCCTGCGGAAGGTCAGGGTAGAAATAGTTTTTCCTCTCGAATACAGAGGTCATGTTGATTTTAGAGTTCAGCCCAAGGCCGGTTTTGATGGCCTGCGATACAACGTGCTCATTAAGCACCGGCAGCATGCCTGGCATGGCGGCGTCAACAAGGCTGACTTGTGTATTGGGCTCTGCGCCAAACTCTGTGGAGGCTCCTGAAAATAATTTTGAATGGGCAATGACCTGTGCATGGACCTCCATGCCGATAACAATTTCCCATTCACCTGTTTCGCCTTTGACGAGTTGTGCCATTCGTTTTGTTCCTTAAGGGGTTTGTCTAAATTCAGCGAACAAATTAAACGTCTTCATAGCGAGAGTCTAGAGGGGTATTACTGCAGACCCAATTCATGTTTCTGAAGGCAGCCAAGAAGATAAGCCTGAGATTGTTGTTCATAGTCCTGACTATTGAGCAGGGCAGCAAGAGGGTCAGTGGTTTCGGAATTTGATGCGATTGCTTTTTTCGCTGCGTTAGGGGCTTCACGCACGATGTATTGTGAAACCGAGCTGGACATGCAATCACAGACTTTTTGAGGATGTTTTAGAGCCTTGCCAACGGCAGGGTCTTTCATGCAGCTGCTCATCAGCAAGGCTTTCGTGGGATATTCCATACAGGGTACATAGACCTCGGTTAACAGACGATTGCGCTGTTTTAATCCGAGGGCTGTATCGGCTGTCATGTCCCGAATATTTTGCAGGGTCATGGTCTGGGTGATTTTTGCCGAAGAGCATGCGCAAAGCAGTTCAAGATTGTCATCTTTTAAAACGGGGTGCTGTTGTTGTTTACAGTTTTGATAGTAAGCATTGGCAAATTGTTTGATGGTCGATGGGGCATTTGATGATTGCGCGGGTTTTTTATTTTGCGTCGTGGGCGGTTTATAAGCTGGACTTTCAGTTTCCTGCTTATCTTTATTGCGGTTAATAAATAGATCAGCCTGGCAGATACCCGGCATAAAAGCCAAAAGCGCGATGAAAAGAATAATGAATTTCGAGTTTAGTTTTGGCGGCGACATAGTGTTTCCTTTCCAAGCATTTCCGATTGGAAGAAGCCTTCGTTGATGATTTTGAGCAGCGCATCTTGTGGAATCATGTTTGCGCTAAAGCTTGCCGCTCTTCGTATACCCCAGCTTCTCAAGGCGTTATTGCTATCAAGGACGTGTTCGCCCATTGCCTTACCGATGCATTTACAT
>CAYGQP010000202.1:0-2906 GCA_964352115.1 uncultured Micavibrio sp.
TCTATTATGAACTCCGCGATCCGGTGCAATTTCCGAAAGAGGATATCTATTTTATCCTGGATCATGGGGTGCTGAAGCTTAGGAGCTAAGAGTTTTTCTTTGGGAAGGCGTCTTTCATAATTTCCCAAGGCTCTACGCCCATTGCTTGCACCACTTTTATGTACATTTCTAAGGAAACACGGCGGCGCCCGTTTTCAATGCCAGAGAGATAGCTGCGATCAATTTCTGCATTGCCGGCTAAATCTTCCTGACTAATACCAAGATCATTTCTCTTCTTTCGAATAGCCACGCCAATTTTTTCAAGATTATTCATACAGAATAGTATGTTGACTAAATGAAACATCAACCGTAGACTAACTGTAACAAAATAACTGGGCTGAAAATTTAATGAGTGAGTCTATTTCCAAACAATTTTATAAAGTCGAAGAGCACATCATTCAAGCCAATGGTCTTATGAAAGCGCTGCAAAAAATCGCCTGCGATGACGGGGCAGAGATTTCAGTGATGCATGCTTTGGATGAGCGATTGAAGATTCTGGAGCAGGACTTCCATAAGCTTTGGAAACAGCAGAGCAGCGATAGATAATTTCCCCGTAGAATGATTTCGATACGCACAAGCCTGATAAGGCAACTATTCAATTAAAATCAATATTTTGCACTCTATTTTTATTGTTAAAGTAAAGCTTTAATTGAGTGTCTGTTAGCGCATATTTTCTCTTGTTTAGGCTCTAAAAGACTATAAGCCATGCCGTATAGCGGCATGAATTTATTGATAAAACTTAGGGCTTCGCCCTCAGCGCCGCTCAAGTCCAAAAGCCAAAATAATAGTAAAAATGACGGCTTTCACGGTCCCCCAAATGGCCCGCAAACCTTCCGCAATTTTTCCGATTGTTTTGCCCATACCCCAAGGGGTTTTGAACTTGATCGTTGCACACCCACCCTCGGCGGGCGCCAAGGGTTCATGCGAACCCCTTAAATGATTTAAAAAAGGAAAAGATAAAAATGAGCAAATATTTCACCTGCGCCGAAACGGCAAAGTTTATCCGTAAAGATTTAAAAACACATTTTCCAGATACAAAGTTTAGTGTGCGCTCTCATGTCTATGCGGGCGGGGCAAGTATCAATGTGCGTTGGATTGATGCGCAGCCTGAGAAAGATATTGAAGCCATTGCCCGGCGCTATGAATCTTCAGGCTTTGACGGGATGATTGATTACAAATATTCAAAATCACATTGGTTGCTGCCCGATGGCTCTATTGTTCTGGCTTTTTGTGAGGACACGCTAGAGTGCCGGGGCGTGGTTAAGGGCGTTGATACTCCTAAGCCGCATAAAGACGCTCAAGCGGTCAGATTTGGGGCTGACTTCATCTTTTGCAGCCGTGAACTCTCCATACACTCCAAAAAAGCCGTTATTGCCCTCATTGAGCAAAAATGGGGTTTAAAAAGGCCCATAGAGCTTAACGACAAGGGGCATATCGTAGAGGATTGGATGCATGAAGGCGCAAATTGCTGGGTTAGTCAGCTTATGCACCGCGAAAGTGTTCATCGTGCTTTCCCCCTCAAAGAAGAGGAGGGGGCGTAATGAGACAAGAAATATGGCTATGCCACATCGATCATAAACATGGAGAAAACTACACAGCTCATGCAACGGAGCAAAAAGCCAGACAAGCCGCGCTGGATTATGTCCTTGAGAATTGGGCGTCCTATGACGAGGCGGAAGATTATAACGGCTCTGTTTTAAAGAAAATGACCGCCGATCAACGCATTGAGCTGTATTTTGAGCGGGCGGGGCATTTTGGCGGTGAGTGGCTTCGCATTGAATGCTTAGAGGTGCAATCATGAGCGATATCGAAAATACTATATCTGTAGCGCCAAGCCGCCTTAAATCCGGGTCATGGTGCCATGCCTCCAATCAGCAAAAAGGGGAGGGGGATATCAGCGCCTCTTACAGCGCTGATGTTATTGCGATGGAGGGGAGAGTTAGAAAACCCTTTAGGCTTAATGGCTATTTATGCGTTTGTGTGGGGAAGTCTTATCATCCGCAAGCCGGGGCAAAGATTTATAAGCTCATCGAGCTTCAAAACTTTGAGGGCACGCCCACCAGCTATAACGAGCGATGCAAAGAGGAAGCGCGTGCCTGCCCAAATGGGTTTTATCATGGTATGCGGGTCAAGAATGGAAAACAGACTTATGTGCTATCCGGTCCGGCGATCATGGCTATTGAAAGCGATGAGCCTGAGCTGGTTCAGGCCTCTTTGTTTTAGGGAGGGGGCAGACATGGAAAATCCTTATAAAACCTATCCCGGCTTCGGATTGCGCGTTCATCATGCACAAAGAATTATTCTTAAGCTTGGGCGCGATCGTTATGCCGAATACAGCGAGCGCACGCTTGATAATTGCTTCGAGTATTATGATGGTAGCGCCGTTGTCTTTGCTCTCATGTATGAGGCTAAAAATGGTAACGAAATATTATTGCAAGGCATTAGAAACATGGGCGGAAAACTGCTAGAAGATTGTGAGAAGACCTATTTTTTAGGTTTAAGCCAAAATAGGCAAACAGTATTGCCCTTATAATATAATCTATATATTATATAGTTTTTAAGTTATATAAATTTGAAATTATATAATTAGTGAGTTATAATGAATAAAGAATGGACGATTTTATTTGATGATGCTTTTGCAGAAGAATTTAATAATTTTTCTGTTGAGGTTCAGGATATGCTTTTTGAGAAGCTTCCTATCTTAAGAGAGTTTGGACCTCAAACGGATAGGCCTTTAGTGGATACGCTAAATGGTTCAAAGCACAGAAATATGAAAGAGCTGCGGTTTGATGCAGATAATGGTGTTTGGCGCGTGGCTATTGCTTTTGATCCTGAAAGAAAGGGTGAGTGCCATCTAGCGGGTGATA
>CAYGQP010000202.1:2916-3960 GCA_964352115.1 uncultured Micavibrio sp.
GTTTTATAAAAAGCTGATTAAGAAGGCTGATAATAGATTTGATGACCATATAGAACGTTTAAAGAAAGGACAGTAAAATGCCTAAGACTATAGATGAAATGACGGAAGGTTTTTCTCCAGAGCGCAAAAAGCGCATCGAAAAGGCTGGAGAGCGTGCTCTTGATGAATATAAATCACTGAAAAAAATCCGCGAAGAGCTGGGCGTTACTCAAGTGCAACTTGCAAAAGATCTTGATGTTACGCAAAACAATATTTCCACGCTTGAATCGCGCGGCGATATCAAGATTTCTACTTTAAAAAACTATCTCAATGCCCTTGGTGGTGAGCTGGTATTGGCTGCTAAATTCCCAGGCCAAGATACCAAGATTATAGAAAGCTTGTCCGAAGAGACTAGGACATGAATATTAAACCGATTAAAACCAAAAAAGATTACAATGAGGCTTTGAAGCAAATTGAAATGCTATTTGGTGCAAAAAAGAATAGCTCGGAAGGGGATATGCTGGATGTGTTGATTACTTTGGTGTCTGCTTACGAAGATGAGCACTACAAAATTGATGCGCCAGATCCCATTGAAGCCATTAAGCACGTTATGGAGGCGCAAGGTTTGGAAGACAAAGATTTGCAAGATTATCTGGGCACGCGCAGCAGAGTATCAGAGGTCATGAATAAGAAACGCCGTTTGAGCCTTAATATGATTAGAAGGCTTCACGATAATCTTCATATACCGACTGATATTTTGGTGGGTGAATACGAGTTATCAGACAGCGCGATAACTTAAGAGATAAAAAGCCTTCAAAAATTTGAGCTAGACCACTTTGTGTTCGTAATAGCGCAGCATGATAAATGCTCTTTTTATCCAGAGCAGCATCGCTGTGCCTTTTCTTAAATGAGCAGAATAGATCGCCTCGATATGCCTATGCATCAATAAAAAATTTCCCCGATTTTAAAACATAAAAATCTCCTCGCGCAAAAAAATTTTGTTTTTGACGCGCCTTATCGGGCGGTCAATTTTCCACTCATGAAAAGGGCAGCATCGTGCAGCTC
>CAYGQP010000203.1:0-364 GCA_964352115.1 uncultured Micavibrio sp.
TCCCCATACCGCGAAATACAACCGCCTTTACCTTTGGGTCGTTTTGCCAGATATCCAGTAATGAAGAAATCTGGCGAATCATTTCAAGCGTCAATGCATTTAGAGCATCGGGCCTGTTCAGTGCTATGCACCCTAATCCGCTTTTTACGTCGTACAGGATATAATCGTTTACCAAGTTATGTTCTGACATGTTTTATGTTTTTGGTTGAATCAGGGTTTTATATTGTGCATTCATGCTTATCACAGTCTCATGAAGCATAAAAGAGAAAGCCCGTGACCATGTTGCCTCAACTTCGCCTCAGGCGCCTCAGGAAATCTAAAGCTATTCGTGATTTACTTCAGGAACATACTGTTCGCCCAGAAG
>CAYGQP010000203.1:374-3959 GCA_964352115.1 uncultured Micavibrio sp.
GATCTCATCTTGCCGATTTTTGTCGAGGAAAACCTAAAGGCACGCACTGAGATCCAAACAATGCCCGGCGTTTTTCGTGAAACCGAGGATTCGCTGGGTGATATCGTTCAAGACTGCTGGGATAATGGTTTAAAGGCCGTGATGTTGTTTGGTGTGTCTCATAATAAAGATCATGAGGGCACAGACTCCCTGAAAAGCGATGGCTTGCTCGCGCGAATGATCAAAAAAGCCAAAGACGCCTGCCCCGACATCCTCGTGATTGCTGATCTTTGCTTCTGTGAATACACGGATCACGGTCATTGCGGCCCATTGGATGACCAAGGTCATGTGGACAATGATCGCACGTTGGAAAATTTAGGCAAACAAGCTGTGATTGCGGCCGAGGCTGGCGCTGATATTGTTGCCCCGTCCGGCATGATGGATGGGATGGTTGCGGCCATTCGTCAAAGCCTGGATGCAAAAGGCTTTTATGATGTAAGCGTTCTTTCATCTGCAAAAATTGCTTCGTGGTTTTACGGACCATTTCGCGACGCAGCGGGATGCAGCCTTGAAGCATCGGGGGCAGATATTGTCAAAGACCGAAAGGCGTATCAAATGAACCCCGCAAATGCCCAAGAAGCCATGAGAGAGGTTCGTATAGATATCGAAGAAGGCGCAGATATGATCATGATCAAACCCGGCCTGCCGTATCTAGATATCATTGCGCATACGAAGGATTATTTTGGCGCGCCGACCTTCGCATATCATGTCAGCGGCGAATATGTGATGCTCAAGCTGGCGAGCGAAAAAGGAATTCTGGATTTTGATGAGGCTTATGACGAATGCCTTTTGTCATTTAAGCGCGCGGGGTGTGATGGGATCTTCACCTATGGCGCTTTAGATTTTGCAAAGCGCTACAAAAAACAGCGTCTTTAAATTTTTTGGCATGGCTTTAGTAAAACGGTGGTGCGCCGTATATTATTTTTGTGTTATATTCAAAGATACCAAGTCTTTCTTCCATTTGATCAGGATCATCGATGAGCAACAATGACAAAGCCATAAAAGAGCAACGCGATCGGTTTATCGCCTTTGCCTTCGCTTCCGCGGACATGTTTATTGAAGTTTCCGGCTCTGGTGTCATTACATTTGCCATGGGCGCTGTGCGTGGCTTAACCGGAATTGATGAAAAGGAAATCATTGGCAAAACCTGGCATGATATGGTTTCTGATTATGATCGAAACCTTATTGATACAACGGAATCCCGTGCAAAACCCGGCCTTAGATGCGGCCCTCTCCTTATTCACCTAAGCAAAGAACTCGCTGGTCGACGTGCGATCTATACAGGCATCAAAATGCCCGGTAACGACGGGTTTTATGTGACGCTTGGCCTTAGTAACGCCATCATGAGCAAAATTTCAGAGGCCTTAAGACCCGATGATCAGGAAGTTCTGGACGTTGACAACTTCACGGAGGCCGCCAGAGAAGCCATCATTCAGGCAAAGCTATCTGATCAGGATATTGCCGTTACTTTGCTCGACTTTGCCCCGACAGAGGCAGATCGCAGACGTTTTGGAGAAGAGAACTGGGGCAAGTTCAGGGACATGATCAGCCGTGCATTGGTTTCTCAATCTTATGATGGATACACGGCTGGTGAAATCGCGGAAGGGCGTTATTCTCTGCTTCATGGTAAAGACGTTAGCGCTGACGAGCTTCGCAAACAGATTTCCGAATTCGCACAGGAAACAGACCCTACGGGTGAAGGGGTTGATGTTCAGAGCAAAACCATTGATGCCAACCTTTCGAGCATGAGCGAGCGCAATGCATCGCGCGCGATTGTTTATACGATTCATGAATTTGAGCGCAAGGGGACGAACCTGACCATCGAAACTCTGAATTCAGGGTTTGATGCCTATGTCTCAGCGAATGCACAAAAAATTAAAGAGTTCCAAAACTTTATCGAACAATCGAGCTTCAATCTTCACTTTCAACCTATTGTAGATTTTGAGAAAGACGAAGTCAGCCACTATGAAATGCTGTGCCGCTTTGAGCATGGAGATACGCAGGAATGGGTTATGTTCGGAGAAGATATTGGGCTTGCGCCGGAATTTGATATTGCCGTCTGCCAACGCGCCATAAGCTACATAAATTTTAAATCAGGGGGAACGCGCACCAAGTTCTCTATTAATGTGTCCGGGCAATCCATAGAGGACGATAACTTTTTTGAGAAGCTCACGAATATGTTGAAACCGCACCCTGATCTTCCGGAGCGTCTCATGTTTGAAATTACCGAATCTTCTCATATTCAAGACCTCAGAAAAGTCGGAGTGTTTGTCGATCAGCTTCGTGATAAGGGGTTCAAGGTCGCTCTTGATGACTTCGGTGCGGGCACCGCATCCTTTCAGTACCTTCAGGAGCTAAACGTTGACTACGTTAAGATTGATGGAAAATACACGCGCAAAATCATGACCTCTCAACGCGACGTCGCAATGGTTAAAAACCTTGCACAGATGTGCATGGATCTGGACATACAGGTCATTGCCGAATTTGTTGAAGAGCTTGAACAAATTGAACTGCTTAAGAGTTTGGGCATTCAGTATGGCCAAGGGTATTATTTCAGCAAGCCGACATCGCAACCAGGATATACGCCGAACGCCAAGCCCTAGATTTTTTTTCATTTTTTCACCACATACATATTCATTCTAGCGCCGCTTCAGTGTACACTTTGTTCAATGACTTAATTTTGTCGCAATGACAAAAGGGCTCCGAGATCTGCTGAGCCTTAGAACTAAAAGCACATAAGGACTATGTCTTGCTATGAAGTTTATCGGTATAGCTCTCGTTTTTGTTTGTACGTTTGGCGGTCTTCTGGTTGCCATGAAATTCGACATGGCCGGCTTTATGAAGCTCATGGGTGTGATCACCGGGGCTTTTACCGGTGAGTTTATCATCATCTTTGGGTCGGCCGTTGCGGCCTTTATCATCGCGAACACATCTGATGGCATTAAACACGTGCTGTCCTACATGAGCGCGCTTTCCAAGCCCAAAGCCTATTCCAAAGATGATTACATTGAAGTTCTCAGTGCCTTCTTTACGATCTTTAAGCTTGTGCGCTCTAAAGGCTGGCTTGCCGTAGAACAACATATTGAAAACCCTCATGAAAGTGACTTGTTCGGTCAATTTCCAAAGTTCCAGCACAATCATCATGCTGTTGTGTTTTTGTGCGATTACCTTCGCATTATTTCGTTAGGCAATGAAGACCCGCTTCAGCTCGAAGCTCTTATGGATGAAGAAATATCAGGCATTGAACATCATGAAGGACATCCTGGTCATGCCGTTCAAACACTTGCAGACGGACTTCCCGCCCTTGGTATTGTTGCGGCTGTTCTTGGGATTATTAAGACAATGGCTTCTATCTCAGAACCTCCCGAAGTTCTTGGTAAAATGATTGGTAGCGCCCTTGTAGGAACCTTCCTCGGCGTTTGGTTGTCCTATGCTTTTGCTGCACCAATTGCATCAGCAATGGCAGCAAAGGGAGAATCAGAAGTTGCTTTTTATAAAGTTATGAAGATGGCGATCATTGCCTTCCTCAATGGTGCAGCCCCTCAA
>CAYGQP010000204.1:0-3953 GCA_964352115.1 uncultured Micavibrio sp.
AATATCGCCAATTTCGTCCATCGCCGCGCGTGGAATCCATCCTCCAAATGGCGGATCGGCCTTCGCGCCCTCCTCCGCTATTTGACGCTGCGCAAGATCAAGGAGCGGCATCACAGCTGAACGCTGGAAACCCTTGGGATATAATGCAATAATCTTTTCGATCTTCTTCTGGTTTTCCTTCGTAAACGCAAAGCTCTCTGGCTGGTAATCGGCGTGTAAATCAAATGGTTTTTTCATTGTTTATAACCGCCCTTCATTATTATGATCGAGTACACCTTCAATGACATGGCCCTCAGTATCTGTGTTGAAAATCTCTTGCTTGGAAATCTGTGACTGTGCATAGCCTGCCGCGAACATCACACACATTAGAACTGCATTTAGTGCATAGACCTTGTATCGGTCCTTATGACTAACATAGTAGCTGTAAGATAAAACAGCGAAAGTCAGCACGAATAAATAAGGGTGAACTAAAAGGCTAAGGAAAGGAAGCCCGACCGCCAGAATGCTTAAAGCGTGATTTAAGTAAAAATGATTGTGAGATATGCCATAGCATGAATATTGGCGAAAAACATCGAAGGTCAGCCATGCCGCCAGCCCGTAGAAAAATAGAAAATAGGCCCCTAGATAAATATAAGACACATAATTCGACAGCGCATCAAAATGCGATAAGCCCATCACTGATAAAACAAGCGCGGTAAAGGCCATTATGGCGTAACTTATTATATTCGGCCGCACACCTTTCAGCGAAAAATCTGCGCGTTGCGGATTCGAAAGCTCTAATGGTTCATCCATATCTTCTGTCGTCGCTGCGTCGCTCACCGGTCAATCTCTCCAAACACAATATCAAGTGAACCAATAATGGACACCGCATCGGCGAGCATGTGGCCCTTGCTCATGAAGTCAAAGCCCTGCATATGCGCAAAACCCGGAGCGCGGATGCGGCAACGGTATGGCTTGTTTGATCCATCGGATACCAGATAAACACCAAACTCGCCCTTGGGGGCCTCGACAGCCACGTAAGTTTCGCCCGCAGGGACGTGATAGCCCTCGGTATAGAGCTTGAAGTGGTGGATCATGGCTTCCATCGAGGATTTCATCTCTGCGCGCGGCGGCGGGGAGATTTTACGGTCATCCACCTTTACCGGGCCATCAGGCATATTTTCAATCGCCTGCTTCATAATTTTCAGTGACTGGCGCATTTCCTCCATACGCACAAGATAGCGGGCATAACAATCCCCAGTTTTCCCCACCGGAATATCAAAGTCCATTTTGTCGTAGACTTCATAGGGTTGAGACTTACGCAAGTCCCACGCCACGCCAGAGCCACGCAGCATTGCCCCCGTGAATCCCCAATCTATGGCCTCTTCCTTCGTCACCGTGCCGATATCAACCGTTCGCTGTTTGAAAATACGGTTTCCAGTCAGGAGACTATCGATGTCATCAAGGAAGTTCGTAAATTCCTCACACCACTCCAGCATGTCATCCATCAGGCCGACAGGCATATCCTGATGCACACCACCGGGACGGAAATAATTTGCGTGAAGACGCGCTCCGCATACGCGCTCATAGAATTCCATGCCCTTTTCGCGTTCCTCAAAGCCCCATAGTGCTGGCGTCAACGCTCCGACATCCAGTGCAAATGTTGTGACATTCAGAATATGACTGAGGACCCGGCCCAGCTCGCAGAACAACACGCGAATATATTGCGCGCGCTTCGGGATGGTAATACCGAGCAATTTTTCCGTCGCCAGAGCGAAGGCGTGTTCCTGATTCATCGGTGACACGTAATCCAGTCGGTCGAAATACGGCACAGCCTGCACATAGGTTTTATATTCGATAAGCTTTTCCGTACCCCGATGAAGCAAGCCGATATGGGGGTCGGCGCGTTCAACGATCTCGCCTTCCATCTCCAGGACGAGCCTGAGAACACCATGCGCTGCAGGATGCTGCGGCCCAAAGTTCATCGTAAAGGGCTTAATCTGTGTTTCTTCTGTGATGTCTATGTCTTGGGCTTTTTTCACGCTCATCCCTCAGCCCCCTCTTTTACTGTGCGCTTGCTTTCCACCCAGCCATGCTTAGGCTTTACGGATTTTTCATCACCGGGAAGCTGCATGTTGGTCATCCCCTCCCAGGGGCTGATGGTATCAAAGACACGGAAATCCTGCTGTAGCTGAACAGGCTCGTAGACCACACGCTTTTGCTCCTCGTCATAACGCAGCTCAACATAGCCCGTTAAGGGGAATTCCTTGCGCAACGGATGACCTTCAAATCCATAATCGGTCAGAATACGTCGGAGATCAGGATTGCCCTCAAACAAAATACCGAACATGTCCCATACTTCACGTTCGTACCATCCGGCGGCGCTATATAGATCAACGATGCTGGGGACCAGTTTATCTTCTGCGACCATAATTTTGACACGGCAACGATGGTTATGACGCATGGATAGCAGGTTATAAACTACCTCAAAACGCTTCGCGCGATCCGGGTAATCGACAGCCGTTAAATCAATCAGCATATGGAAGCTGCATTCCTTATCATCCCGCAGGAAGCTCAGAATTTTCACAAGATCCTTGCTGCCGGCCTTAATCACAAGCTCATCTTGCATGAATTCGTAGCCTAAAACTTTACCCTCAAGTTTTTCGGATACGTAATCGGCCAGATCTTTTAAGGCTTCATTAGGCATAATCGTTTATCGCGCGATGCGCGTATCCTCTCTTTGAATTTTTTTCTGGAGCTGCAGAAGGCCATACACAAGAGCCTCCGCTGTCGGCGGGCACCCCGGGACGTATATGTCCACGGGCACGATACGATCGCACCCACGTACAACAGAATAACTATAGTGATAATAGCCACCGCCATTGGCGCAGGACCCCATAGAGATCACCCAGCGCGGCTCTGGCATCTGGTCGTATACACGGCGTAATGCTGGTGCCATCTTGTTGGTCAGAGTTCCGGCAACAATCATCACATCTGATTGGCGGGGTGATGGCCTTGGGATCATACCGAAACGGTCCAGGTCATAACGGCTCATGTAAGCATGGATCATTTCAACAGCACAACAGGCCAAGCCGAATGTCATCGGCCAAAGCGAGCCCGTTCGCGCCCAATCAAAAAGCCTATCTGTCTGGGTTAGCAAGAAGCCCTTTTCCTCTAGCGTTTTTGAGATCGCAGCAGGAACCACATCTTGATCCTGTGGCTTAGGCATTGGCACATTCGTGCGCAATGCATAATCCGGAGCTTGTATTACGTTTTTATCGTGTCCCATAAAACCTCATAGATATACTGAATCGGATTATTCCCAATCCAGTGCGCCTTTTTTCCATTCATATATAAACCCTACGGTCAAAACACCAAGGAAGATGACCATAGACCAAAATCCAAACAACCCTATATCACCAAGCGCAAGCGCCCAAGGGAACAAAAAGGCGATTTCCAAATCAAAAATAATGAACAGCAAACACACAAGATAAAACCGCACATCAAATTTGTTACGGGCATCGGTGAAGGCATCAAACCCACATTCATAGGCCGCGTTTTTATCGGGATCAGGATTTTGCTTACCCATCAATAACGACCCAAGCACAGCCGCACCGGAAATAGCGCAGGCAATGAAGATGAAAATCAAAATCGGCAAATATTCGAGAAGCAGATCCGGCGGAGCCATAAGAAAACCTTTCCTTATTTGTTATATCTCACTGCCCTTATATTTCAAGTCATAAGACATAGTCATACAAAGGAAAACTCACAATTTTTCGGATTTTCAGGAATATTTTTCCAAGGCCGGCAAGGCCTTTAAGAACATCATATGCATTCGCTTCCGCGAATGCGCTTATAGAACTTCGCGAGTTCCACTTCATTTAGTTTTTGGAAAGCATTAACCGGTAAGCAAACTTCATCAAATGGCGCGAGTGACGAGACTTGAACTCGCGGCCTCCGCCGTGACAGGGCGG
>CAYGQP010000205.1:0-3908 GCA_964352115.1 uncultured Micavibrio sp.
TTGTTGTTCTGGAGCAATTGATGGGGTTTGTGCCCTCAGCGTTTGCCGGTTCATTATTGGCCGGGGCAAGTTTGTTTACACCAACGGCGAAGACAACAACTGCGATGGGTGCATTTTATGCGGGCAAGGGGCGCGCAAACTACCCCCAAGGTGGTTTGCCGTTATCCGTAATGGCATGGTCGCTCAATGTTTCTCTTGGTGGCGCGTTTCAGGATATATCCGGCAGCGCGATGAAGGGGGAATGGATCGGTCCTAAAAATGCAACAGCGAAGAACGATCACAAACATCTTCGAAGGGGAATGTATATTAATGTTATAGGACATTTACTGTTCCTGCTTGCGCTCGGTGGAGCTTATATTTTTGGGAATGCGTGATGCGGGCCTTAAAAGTCAGGTTTAATGCTTGACATTTTATGGTGTTCTGCCTTAAGTTCCCCCTCACTGAATTATTGATACGAGATTAAAGAAGGATAAGAGCCATGAGCCGCCGTTGTATGATTACTGGAAAAGGTGTGATGAGCGGGAACAATGTGTCCCATGCGTTGAACAGAACGCGCCGTCGCTTCATGCCAAATGTTCAAGACACGAGCCTGTATAGTGAATCGCTTGGGCGTTGGATTAAGCTTCGTGTTAGCACAGCTGGTCTGCGGACTGTTGAGCACAAAGGTGGTTTGGATGCATTCCTTCGTGATACTGCCCAAACAAAGCTTGATGTGAAGCTTCGCACATATAAGACACAGCTCGAAAAGCTGGACGCGGCCAAGGCTGCTTAAGCGTTTTTTATAGTCACGGAGAAAGCCCGCCTGAATTTCAGCGGGCTTTTATTTTGCTAGGGCCTGAGCCTGAAATTTCAAAAGACCATGCTGAATTACCCCAATTTCAAATTTGATATTAAACATAAGGCGAAAGATAGCTATGCGCGTATAGGTGCGCTTAAGACTCCGCATGGCACAATTGAAACACCAAATTATATTTTTTGTGGCACGAAGGGCGCAATAAAGGGATTGTCCCCGGCGCAGGTCAAAGAGGCCAAGACTGATATTATTCTCTCTAATACTTATCATTTAATGCTCCAGCCCGGTGCGGATTTGGTCGAAAAGATGGGCGGTTTGCATAAATTTATGGGCTGGGACGGGCCGTTATTAACAGATAGCGGGGGGTTTCAGGTATTCTCACTTGGTGAGGGGACAATGGCCAATGAAATTAAGGGCAAGACAAATAAGGGCGCAGACAAGAAGAACTTGCTTGAGATTACAGAAGAGGGTGCGGTATTTCGGTCCTATGTAGATGGAAAAAAAATCAATTTGACGCCTGAATATGCGATGGAGATTCAGCGTAAATTAGGGGCTGATTTGCTGATGCAATTTGATGAATGCACGCCATATCATGTCGATAAAGATTACACCGCGCGATCGATGGAGATGTCGATCCGATGGGGTGATCGTTGTTTGGCAGAGTTTGAGCGTCATGACAATGGAGCGCAAGGCGTGTACGGGATTGTTCAGGGTGGGGTACATCAGGACCTTCGTGCCATCAGTGCTGCGTATACAAAAGATCGCCCATTTTTCGGGACGGCGATTGGTGGATGTCTTGGGGGGACAGATGAGGAGATGGAGACTGTCGTTGCGGCCTCTGTCCCGCATATTCACGCTGATCGCCCTGTGCATTTCCTGGGCATTGGTCAGGTGAAGGACGTTTTCCGATTTGTGCGTTTGGGTATCGATACATTTGATTGCGTTATTCCAACGCGGCTGGCGCGCCATGGCACAGCGTTTATAAAGGGCGAGCCGGGGGAGACAATTAACCTTAAAAATTCACGATACCGTGAAGATATTAGCCCCCTTGATGAACGCATTGATCTTCATGCGTCAAAAAATATCTCAAAGGCTTATATTCATCATCTTTTTAAGGCAAAGGAATTACTGGGCATTCAAATACTTGCGCAACACAATATTGCGACGATGAACATGTTGATGCGTGAAATCCGCGCGGCGATTAAATCAGATAGACTTGACGCTCTTGAAAAAGAGTGGCTTGTGTCTTAAACGCAGTTTCCTAGCGTTATTCGAATAATTCTCTATTTTTTTAACGATTTTCATCGAGATCCATAGTATCATTTTAAATAACGTACGAATTTTTTGGTGAATTTACATGACCTTAGTCTACGAACATGCTCCACAATCAAAGAGTGAAATCAAGCTTGTTGATGAATATGCGCAATGGCAGCTCAAGTTGTCGTGCTCTTTATTCTATCCCGGTAAGGGGCAGAAGACTTCTGTTTTAGAGCTTCCAGTCGGATTGACAACATGGGCTGAGAGTATTGATGTGGAAAAGTTTGGGGGTAAGCCTCTGAGAAACCTATTGGATATGCATGAGAGTATCTGTGCACAAGCGCAGGCATTGCTGGCACAGGCAAGTGTTCGAAAGGAGCCGCCAGAGTATGATACCTACATGAAGTTTTGCGAAATATTTAATGAGTTTATGAAGCGTTTGGGCCGTTTGGAGAGAGAGTTCATCTCTGGGGCAGGAGAGTATGATGAGCTTACGGGGCTTAGAAGTTCAAAAGTATTGTATTGGGACATTCAAAGAGAGCTGGATCGTCTGGAGCGTGATGGGAAGCCCTTTGCCGTTGCAATGTTGCAGATCGATGATTTTGAAAAGCTGCAAAAAAACTCTCAGCCGCAAGTTCTTGTTGATATCATTATAAAGGTTTCTGACATGATTAAGAAGAGCCTGCGTTCGTTTGATGATGCGTATTCACTGGGCTCTGGTGTATTTATCTTGACGCTAAAACAAACAGAATCTGATGGAGGTGTTCGGGCTTTGGAACGTTTGCGCAAGGATCTGGAAAAGCATTCTGATGAAGGGATACAATTATCCTCTTGTATTGCTGAGCCGGTACCGGAGGATGATATCCCAACGTTAATTCAAAACCTGAAATCCGACTTGAATAGTTTTGAAGAGGAGCATGAAGGAAGCGGTTCTGTGATGGAATATCTAGAGCTCACGCCCCTGCAACGATATCTGAAGGAGCAGCGTTCTTCGAAAGCATAATCATTTATAAGGCCGGGTAATGATGGGTTCGCTTTATGTTTTTAAGTCTGTTAGTATAATTGTGGACTATTCAATAAAATTCATAAAAAACAATGACTAAAAAAGACGTTTTGTTCCAAGATCTCTTTCAGAAGATGCCTGTTCCGCGCTTCATTATTCAAATGAAGGCCAGGCACAAGTTTGAATTGATTCAAATTAATGATCTTGCGCTTCGGTATTTTGATTTAAGTGCGGATCAAATGCTTAATCGCCGTATTCAGGATTTTATGGATTCTGATAACGCTCAGCACTTTCAGCAGTCTTTTGAAGTCTGTGCATCTAAAAAGAAATCAGTGACTGTTCAGGCCTTGCCCGGCGTCCCCAGCCGCGTTCGGGTTTATGGTTTTTATATCAGCCCCATTATGGATGATGATGAGAATGTTTTGTATCTCGACGTGATTGGTCAATTGGATGTTGCTGATCAATCAATCTTGCAGCGAGAACGTGATGATGCGATTTCTCTTTTGACATCAATTTTTGAGGTCAGTGAGGTCGGGATTGTTGTAACGGATCAAAACGGGCGAATTATTCGGGTGAATGATAGCTTTGTCAGGACCTTTGGCTGGGCAAGAGATGAATTGATTAATGCGGATGTCATTGGGTTGGTGACACCAGATGAGCGTCAACTTGCACGCCAAAACCACGAGGAATTTATCCGCACAGGCGTGCGAACCTCTGGTGAAATGAAGCTTATACGAAAGGACGGCGGGGTCGCAAATGCACTGTTCACGACGGCGACGCTTGAGCCTAGTCAAAAACGGCGGATCCAGGTTACGACGGTTATGGACATTACCTTGCGGAAGCAGATGGAGGAAT
>CAYGQP010000206.1:0-3882 GCA_964352115.1 uncultured Micavibrio sp.
CACTTGTCCCTCATCTCGCCCGGCGACGATAATGCCCGCTAAACGGCTATAGGGAGGCATATTTGCATGTTCGCGTTCTTGCGATTCAACGGACAGGAATTCATCACGCCCACCACCAGAGCCGCTGGTGACCAGCGCCTTCATGATGCGGTGTTCCGGCATATAAGTTTGCAAATAGACATGGCCTCGGTCCTGTTCACGCCCTGCACGCCCTGCCACCTGATGCAGCAGCTGATAGGTGCGCTCCGCCGCCCGCAACTCACCCCCCTGAAGGCCAATATCAGCGTCAACAACGCCGACCAGCGTAAGTTTTGGGAAATGATGCCCCTTGGCGATGATTTGAGTCCCTATGATTATATCGACATTACCCTCGCGGATTTCTTTGAGCTTGGCTTTAAGGTCATCATTATTTTCAGACGTATCACTAGCCAGCACGACCGTACGGGCGTCCGGGAATCTGGCCTGAACCTCCTCATAAATGCGCTCTACGCCTGGGCCACAAGCGGCGAAGGAGTTTTCATCATTGCATTCAGGGCATGTGGTCAGCAGGCGCATTTGAAACCCGCAATGATGGCACATCAATTTGCCCTGCTTGCGATGTTCGACCAGCCAAGCCGTACACCTTGGGCATTCCACACGGTGACCGCAGGTTCTGCAGAGTGTTAAGGGGGCATATCCTCGACGATTTAGAAAAAGCAGAGATTGATTTTCGGATTGTATCGTATCATTAATAAGATTCATGAGCTTTGATGAGATAAATTGCCCCGCCTCCGGCTTATCCACACGTACGTCGATCACTTCAATCTCAGGCAAATGCGCTCCGCCGAAGCGGTCAGGCAATGTTAGATGCTCAAACTTTCCGAGGCCTTCCGGGGCGTCCCATGCATTGACCATCGTTTCCAATGATGGCGTTGCCGAAACCAGTACGATCAGGATTGTCCCCAGGTACGCTCTGGTGATCGCCATGTCACGCGCGTGGTAAATTACACCCTCTTCTTGTTTATATGCGGGGTCGTGCTCCTCATCAACGATGATTAATCCAAGATTCGCGTACGGCAGAAACAACGCCGAACGTGCGCCAACGATAACTTTTGTCTCTCCCTGCGCTACACCGCGCCACGTATTGCGCCGCTGAGCCGTCGTCAGATGCGAATGCCACATTGCAGGCGTACAGCCAAAGCGGGCCTCAAACCGATCAAGGAATGCATTTGATAATGCAATCTCGGGCAGAAGAATGAGCACCTGTTTATCCTGTTTCAAAGCCTCCGCCACGGCTTCGAAATACACCTCGGTCTTGCCGGCGCCTGTCACACCATCCAGCAGCGCCGCATAATAGCCGCCATCAATGATTTTTTCGCGCAGATGATCCGCTGTGGCTTGCTGATCCTCTGATAGCTGCGGCCCTGATCGATGTGCATCAGGGCGCCGGCACGGCGCAGGGGCAAGAATTTCAACCGCATTGAGCAGGCCCTTGTCCGCCATACCCTTTACTACAGCCGCGGAGCATGCAGCGCGCCTTGCGATCTCCGACGGGCGGCGAGCCATCCCATCACTCATGACCTCCATCACCTTTGCTCGTTGTGGAGACAAACCAGAGGTTTCCGGCGCATTGGTCGCTATTCGATAGGCCTTCACGGGCTTGGCAGGCTCGAGCCCCGCCGGTGCGCTTAATGACATCTTCAGAACCGCGCCCTTGGCGTTCATGGTATAGGCGCTGACCCAATCAATAAATTTACGGTGCTCACCTGGCATCGGCCGGACATCATAATGCGAAATGACTGATTTCAGCTTGCCGGGCTTTACATCGCCGCTGGCCTCGCCCCAGACCACGCCGGGCACCTCCCGTCCGCTGAGGGGGACGCAGACATAATCTCCTATGCTAACATCCATGCCATCGGGCACGATATAGTCATAAGCCTTATCGACCGGATACGGCACGAGAACACGGCGTACACTCTCTGGTGGCGCGTTTACTGCCTCATCAAGTTCTTCTGTGAATAGATCGCTTTGCCGTTTTTTGTTTGACATATTACCAATTAATCTGTATCCCCATAAGCGTTATTGATATACGAGGACACGACATGAGAACAGATATTTCTCCGACAGACCCGAAACCAAAGAGCGTATTTGCCCGCCTTGCATCGCGCATGCATCGCGAAAAGCCTGAACCGCTCCCCGCGCTCACACCGAATCTTATCTTCGGCGGACTTGCCCAAACAGTATGGTTTAAGGGCCTTCATAATCACACAAAATTGCAATTCAAAGACGAACTTACAAAAAGAATAGATCCCCGCCAAGTCTGCGTTCACGAAGCCGTTTACAAAGAAGCCATCAAAGGGACGGTCGAGTATGTGTTAAGAGAGCAAGGCCTTAACATCAGCACAGCCGATGACATTACAAACCTTGTTGCTAAAGAGATGGTGTCCAAAGTATTTAACAGCAGCCCCGGCGCTCTTGAGGAGGCCAAACAGCATTTCTTGTCGCTCCAGCATGATGATCAAACCTACAGAGACTGGATGCGTCTTCATGGCGAACAAAACCCCGATGGTCCCAATCAGTTTATTCTTTAATCATTCTGCCCCCTTGAAAAACGCTGGGTATTCTCCTAAACATGGTGCTCAATTCGAGTTTAAAATAAAGGGAAGCAAGCACCATGAAATTCTTCGTCGACACCGCAGACATTAACGAGATTAAAGATTTGGCCGCCACAGGGCTTTTGGACGGTGTAACGACCAATCCTTCGCTGATCAAAAAGGCTGGTAAGGATTTCATTCCCCTGATTAAGGAGATCTGTGCGATCGTTCAAGGCCCGGTGAGCGCCGAAGTTGCCGCTACGGATTACGAAACCATGCGCAAGGAAGCCGAGGTTTTACGCAAAATTGCCGATCACGTTGCGGTCAAGGTACCATTGACGCCTGACGGGCTTAAGGTGTGCAAGGAGCTATCCGATGAGGGCACGATGGTCAATGTAACGCTCTGCTTCTCTGCTGCGCAGGCGCGGTTGGCGGCAACAGCAGGGGCGGCATTTATCTCTCCGTTTGTCGGGCGTTTGGATGATATTTCTAGCGACGGCCTGACGTTGATTTCCGATATTGTGCGTATTTACGATGCCTATCCGGACTTCCACACGGAAGTCCTCGTGGCGTCTGTCCGCAGTCCGATGCATATTGTCGAATCGGCAAAAATGGGCGCGCATGTCATGACCAGCCCCCCTGATGTTATACGGCAGCTCTATAAACATCCGCTTACAGATAAAGGCCTTGCTGCGTTTGTTGAGGATTGGGCAAAAACCGGGCAATCTATTCTTTAATCGCCCCCCTGCTTTGTGCTAGTATTATTGAATGTCTGATGTTCTTACACAAAGCCCACACATGATCACAGCCGAAGATGTTTTAGAGTTCCTGAAGGATCACCCAAATTTCCTGAAGGACCACCCGGAGGCCGTGGATCTGATTATCCCGCCGAAAAAGCGCCCTAAACGCGGCGATGTGGCCGATTTTCAGTCATACATGATTGAACGCCTGAAGGCAGATAAGGACGAGGTCCTTTCAACGACGCAGGAAATCGTCGAGAATTCCCGTGCGAACATGAATAACCAACAACGCATTCACAAGGCCATTTTGCGTTTACTCGAATCGAATTCGTTTGATGATTTTATTCATTGCATCACCATGGATCTGGCGAATTTGCTGGATGTGGACATTGCCGTTTTGGTGGTGGAAAGCAATGGCAAGGAAATTCCGCATGTTCACAGCTCTGGTATTCGCGTGATCCCCGAAGGAACGGTTGACCAGTGGATGGGCGGCAAGAACGTCATCCTTCAGGATAATATTTCAGGAATTGAGGCCATTTACGGCGGCGGCGCAACGCTTGTGTCCTCAC
>CAYGQP010000207.1:0-3832 GCA_964352115.1 uncultured Micavibrio sp.
AAATGTGCCATCCAGGCCGCGTTACCGGATTTTACATACGTAAGGAATATCGAGGGCGCGGGTTTGCCGGGAAGATGTTTGAGCTAATGCTGGATGAGGCAGAGAAAAAGCTCGAAAAAATTATGTTGGTCGTGAATGCAAAAAATAAGAATGCGATCAGGCTCTACAAAAAATTTGGCTTCAAAATGTACGCTATTGATGAGAAGGCGCTTAAGATTAATGGCTGCTATTATGATGAATGTCACATGGTGAAGTTTTTTTAGTTGAGTTCATGAGGATTTTTCTGTCTTATCCTTTACGATATGACTTCATTATCTAAAAAATTAACGACAATTGTTGGCCATGCATTTGACGGCGCTGATCTCCCCTCTGAACTTGGCTATGTGACTGTTTCTGACCGGCCAGATTTGGCGCAATTCCAATGCAATGGAGCAATGGCCGCGGCCAGAATAGCCAAGAAATCCCCACGAGACGTTGCAGGCGATATTATATCGAAGATTGAAGGCCTGCCCGAACTGTCCAAGGTTGAGATAGCAGGCCCTGGATTTATAAACATCGATGTTCAGGATGCATATTTAACTGATCATTTATCTGAGATTTTAATAGATGATCGCTTCGGTGTGCCCGATATCGGCAAAAACGAGACGATTGTTTTGGACTATGGCGGCCCGAATATCGCAAAACCCATGCATGTTGGGCATTTGCGGAGCTCGATTATCGGCGACACGCTACGCAGGATGTGTAAATTCGCTGGCTACAATACGATTGGCGATGTGCATATGGGCGATTGGGGCACACCTATGGGCATGATTTTATCCGAGATGGAAATCTCAGGCTTCCGCGGTGAATTAACCATGGATGATCTTGAGGAAATTTACCCAAAAGCAGCGCAGGCCTGTAAGGCCGATACGGAGCGGGCGGAAAAGGCGCGTCTCGCAACCAAACTGCTTCAGGACGGTGATCAGGCCTCTGTTGCGACATGGCAAACATTTATTGATGTCTCCGTTGCGGGCATGAAGGCAAATTTTGACGCGCTGGGGGTCGAGTTTGATGAATGGAAGGGCGAATCTCATGCCCATCCGTTTATTGCGGACATGGCTGAAGAGCTCAAATCGAAAGGCATTGCCATTGAAAGCGATGGCGCGCTGGTGATTGCGGTCGAAGAAGAGGGCGATAACAAAGAATATCCTCCGCTGATCCTCTACAAAAGCGATGGCGCAGTAATGTATGGCACCACTGACCTCGGAACGATCATTGATCGGATGCAATCCTACAACCCAGCAAAAATCATTTATGTGGTTGATCAGCGCCAATCCTTGCACTTCGAACAAGTTTTCCGCGCTGCTCGCAAGGGGGGGCTTGTTCCCGATGGTGTCGAGTTAACACATGCCGGATTTGGGACAATGAACGGCATAGATGGCAAGCCGTTTAAGACCCGCGCAGGCGGCGTGATGAGGCTAGAAGATCTCATTCGGATGGCAATTGATAAAGCGACAGAGCGTTTGAACGAAGCTGATTTGGCAACAGATATGGATGAGCATGAGCGCACCGATGTGGCGCACAAGGTTGCCATTGCGGCGATTAAGTTTGCTGATCTGCAAAATAACCGCGTTGCGGATTACGTCTTTGATCTCGACAGGTTTACAAGCTTTGAGGGCAAAACAGGGCCATATTTATTGTACCAAACAGTGCGGATAAGGTCATTGCTTTCAAAGGCGGAAGGGCAAGAGATCGACTACGCAAATGCGCCAATCGTTATTCATGATGATGAGCGCGAGCTGGCCTTGTTGATGAGTGAATTTCCTAATCACTTTGAACATGCCTTGAAAGATTATGCGCCTCATGTACTGTGTGATTACGCATTTAAATTGGCGCAATGTTTTAGTAGTTTCTATGGGCGATGCCATATCTTGTCTGAGGAAAATCTTGAGCTTAGAAGTAGCCGCCTTAGGCTTTGTAAGGAAACGCACGCATTGTTAAACGCTATACTTGGTCTGTTGGGTATTAAGACGCCCGAACGCATGTAGGCAATGAATATATAAACGCCCCTTGTTTGCGAAAAATATATTGGCTATCATCGGCTAAAATACTGAAAAGGTTTTTTAACTATGCTTGGTGTAAATACAATCCAGATCACGCCGCAAATTCTGACATTGATCAGTGAGCTTGATGAATTTAAAGGCGTATGGACGGCGATGGACAAACATACCACAGCATTAAATATGCTCCGTGAGGTGGCCGGGCATGGGGCCAGTTTGAACCGTGTTTTAAAACCATTGCGCGAGCGAACCATCACCGAAGATATCGTCAGGATTCTGCATGCGACCTTTACGGAAGACAAAAAGCCGCAGAGCTATAAGGACGCAGAAAATCAGATTCAGATCATGCAGGACGGGGAGCTCATCGGTACGCTTGACGCGGCCTTGCCAGAGCAGGTAGGGCCGTTAATGGGCAAGCTAGTGCCCTGGATTGACGAGGTGCTGGGCAATAAAGAGCTTCACCCCCTGTTGGCGATAGCGGTTTTTACAGCCGTGTTTTTGCAGGTCTCTCCATTTAAGGATCACAACGACCGCGTTGCCCGGTTTTTAATTTTGCTATTTATGATGAAGGCAGGCTATGCATATGCACCTTATGTCCCTCTTGATAAAATCATGAACGAGCGGGCTGGTCTTCTTTTCCGGGCATTAAAACATAATCAATCGTCTCTTGAAACCGGACGACCGGATTGGGGTCAGTGGTTGCTGTATTTTCTGAATGTTCTGAAAGACCAGAAGGACATTCTGGAACAAAAAATAGATGATAAGGATAAGGACTTGTCTTATCTGCCGACTCTGTCTGCGCGCATTTTGAAATTATTCGATGAGCATGAGCGCTTGCAAATGAAAAAAATCATTAAGCTGACGAATGGCCGCCGATCAACAATAAAGCTTCGGATTGGGGAATTGATTGATGGCGGTTATCTCAAGCGCCATGGTCAAGCGCGTTCGACTTGGTATTCGTTGGTTTAGAAAATAATTACCGCGTTAAAAGCACGCTGTAAAAATGCCTGATGTTGTTATTACATGGTGAGCTTCCATCACAGAAGCAGCCCGTTTCCGGCGGGTTGTTTGAGCCTCTGTTAATACCTGCAAATCCAGCATCATATGAGCCTGTAAAACGAATAAGATTGGGAGGGGATGGGCCAAATGCATTGTGGTTTCCGCCAGATTCCCATATATCGAACCCATTTGTTTCTGCGTTGATTTGATCACAGACTTTAATGTCAACACCACGAAGAATGAGCGTAAGATCCTCAGCCGCTGTTCCGGTGTTTACGGAGTTACCAAAATTCCCAACTCGATTAGAGAGGAAATACCATGGACCTCCGTTATTCACACCCTCCATCGGCGCACGATAGGTTGCTCCGCCGCCATCCGGGTGAAATACTTTACAACGATCCTCGACTTCTGTTGCATGTTCATAACCGGTTAGCTCAGGAATACCGGGCATATAAAATGAGATATCATTTTCAGAACATCCATTACGCCTTACTCTGTCAACGCCTTGTGAAACACGTTGTGCGTAGCTAAGCAAATCACTAACGGCCAGCTTAATCTCTCTGTCACTGAGAGTGGATGTGTTCGTGCTTTGCAGGCCACGGGAAACGCTAAATGAAAGCGCGGCGAACAAGGCCACCCCTAACAGGATGATCAGAAAAATATTTCCAGATTGATCGTGATAAAGGTTATTCGGCGGCATCTATATTTTCATCATCACCGCGAAACAGCGATTTCTTACTTTTCTTTGCGGCATTTTCAACAATATCAAGAATTTCTTGTGGCAGCTTCCCTTC
>CAYGQP010000208.1:0-3830 GCA_964352115.1 uncultured Micavibrio sp.
TCCCTGAACATATCCGCACAAACGCCATACGATCGCGGTGTTTGGGGTCCATATTGGCCTGAATTTTGAACACAAACGCCGTAACTTTTTTCTCATCAGGCTTGATCTCACGTGTTTCGGTCTTTTGCGAACGCGGCGCAGGGGCAAAAGCACCCACCCCGTTTAATAGCTCTCGCACGCCAAAATTATTGACTGCGGATCCAAAAAAGACCGGTGTCATCGTCCCCTGAAGAAAAGCTTCGCGGTCAAATTCCGGGCAAAGCCCTCGCGCCATCTCAACATCTTCACGAAGCTTAGTCGAAACCTCGGCAGACAGCAATTCATCAATCTTGGGATCATCAAGGCCGCTGCAGGATATACTCTCCTGCAACTTTTCGCCCTTCGTTCGGTCAAACAAAATCAGACTGTCATTCAGCAAATCATAACAGCCCCTAAAGTCACGCCCCATGCCAATAGGCCATGACGCAGGTGTCACATCAAGCGCCAAGCTCTGTTCAATCTCATCCAGTAGATCAAACGGGTCCTGTCCGTCGCGGTCCATTTTGTTAATAAAGGTAATAATCGGCATATCGCGCAAACGGCAAACTTCAAACAATTTACGCGTTTGTGTTTCTATCCCCTTCGCGCAGTCCAGAACCATGATTGCGCTGTCCACCGCAGTCAAAACACGGTAAGTATCCTCCGAAAAATCCTCGTGGCCCGGTGTGTCGAGCAAGTTATAGGTAATGCCCTTATTCTCGAACGTCATGACAGACGACGCAACAGAAATCCCGCGCTCTTGTTCCACCTTCATCCAGTCCGATCGCGCCCGACGACGATCACCCTTTGCCTTAACCGCGCCCGCAAGTTCAATCGCACCACCAAAAAGCAAAAGCTTTTCCGTAAGCGTCGTCTTACCGGCATCCGGGTGGGAAATAATCGCAAATGTGCGGCGTTGTTGAATAAGATCAGCGGTCATCTGGTGTGTTTAACGGAATAAACCGGATCTGGTCAACACCTATATAGCTATTCAGGCGTTTCCAGTTGATCTTTGCGTCACCATCAACAAATGTAAGAACCTCACCCGCCCTCAGTGTCCAACTCAACGTCTTGCCTGCAATATTCGGGGGTTTATCAGATACAATCACGCCGGTCTCAGGAACCAAGAGTAAATCCATTTCAATACGAAGATCGTCGTTGGCTTTTAAAACCCTCGTCCAGTTACGATCATATTTATGGCCCATATAATACCAGTAGGACTTCATCCCCAAAGTATTGGCCGCAAGCTTTACATCCTGAAAGGACTGATCAATCTCCCCCATAATAAGGGGCTCGCCGCCAAGCGCAGGAATACCCACCTCAATCCTCATTGGCGCCCCATAAGCTGCCATTGTTAACGCAGGCACATCCTCATAAAAGCTTACAGCTGCATTTTCGACCAAAGCCTCAGCAGAGACGGCCTGATCAAAGGGCATGTTCACAACAATTCCAATATAGGGATCGGCGATAATCTTACCGTCTTTGTTTTGAACCAAAACGGCTGTGTGCCCACCCTCATAGGGGTGAACAAGCGACAAAAGCTGTGAGTCCTTTCCCAGTCTCGACAGCACAAATTTCAAAATACGCGCCATGGGGTCACATAAGCTCACAGGATCAATCATGTCCGTAACACCATCAGGCACGCGTATAAATTTTGGCAAACGTTTATTAGAGATAAAGGGACGCAAAGCATTGATTGGTCCGCTAGTATCCTCATAACCATAACGATAGGTTCGATATATCTGGGTGCTCAGCGAAGCCAGCATCTCTAGATCGGATGACCAAGCCCTCTGCGCTTTTGCTTCTTGTACCAAAGCATCTGCTCTTTGTGTTGCATCATAAATAAGTGCGTAGCGCGCAGCATAAAAACCAACAACACCGAGCAGAACGAAGAACAGTAAAAATCGAACAAAGTTTTTCATCTAAAACTCAAAAATATCTCCGTCAAACGGATTTACCATTTCACGGCTTTCGATCTCGATCACCCAAACATCCGGGTCACGCTTAACAGTACGGGAAATGTAAGCATCAGCTTCTTTTTCTTCCACATTGTCCTGACCAAGCGCATGAACCCAGCCCATTTCACCATCCAGATTACGTTGTTGGTTCAAAAGCATGCATGCCTGACCGGGGTTCACAATTTTAACCATAACCGTACCGGATGAATGTGCGCCCTTATTTGTAATATAAAAGGGAATGCCCTGCGCTGTTAACGTATGTAAATGGCCCTCTACCCACAGAGCGGTTGGCAAACGGTCGTCACCCATAAACGCTCAACATCATTAATGAAGGCGTTCTTCATGCACCCAACGCTCAACCGTGAGCGCGGCATTTTCCGGTGAGTCTTCCGGGTGATGGTGGCGGTAAATACGCCGCGCTGCGTCCATTGCCCGGTATGCTGGCTGATCCTTAATCAACTCGCCATAGGCCCGAAGAACCGCGCCCTTACATCTGCAACGCTCGGGATCACTGGCTGGATCATTCTTGGCGTCAAAAGTAATTGTTTTACAGGCCATCTTATTTCGCCTTCGTTTTTATTTTGGTCAGCTTCTTTCCGTAAAGCTCAAGGCGGTGATCAACAAGCTCATATCCCAATTCGCGCGCAATAGCCTCCTTAAGACGCTCAAGTTCGTCATTTTGAAACTCAATAACCTTGCCTGTATCCAGATCAATAAGATGATGGTGGTGATCCCAATTCACCTCATAGCGCGAATACCCTTCCTGAAATTCGTGGCGAATAACAAGATCCATTTCATCGAGCAAATTCAGTGTCCTGTATACGGTCGCAATACTGATTGAATCATCCAGGGCCTTAGCGCGCTCATAAACATCCTCAACCGAAGGATGATCCTCTGCACCGTCAAGAACCTTTAAAATAACTTTTCTCTGGCCTGTCATTTTCAAACCAGCCTTCGTACAGCGCTCCAAAAGATCGGACATCATTCACTCCTTTATTGAAATCGAATTTCAACAATAAAGTTATGTCTCTTTTTGCGCAAGCGTGTCTTTATTTTTTGAAGATTGAGGCGTGGGCTTTTTTTTGTAAAGCATGCGGTAAGCTGGCAGAACAACAAAAACCATCGTCCCCTTGCCCACCTCTGATTCAAGATTAAGCGTCCCATCATGAAGCTCTATCATAGCTTTCGCTAACGGCAGCCCAAGGCCCGTACCTTGCTGATCAGAATTCTCGGCACGCTCCGATATTTGCCCGAAAGGCTCCATCGCGCGCTTGATTTTATCGCGCGGAATACCAACCCCTTCATCCTCAATCGTCATTTGCATACGGCCATCATCCAGCACAGAAGCCGTAATAATCACATTACCGCCATCCTCAGAGAACTTCACCGCATTGGCCACAAGGTTAATCACCGCTTGTCTTAATAACCGCTGATCCGCGAGCAAATGCGGCAGATCTTCCGGAACATTCAGCTTAATGGATATGTTATTGCCAAATGCCCGCGCCGCCATCATCCGTGAAACGGAATCCATAAGTTTATGAATATCGATCTCACTCTCATCCAGCTCAATACGACCCGCCTCAATCTTTGACATGTCCAGCACTTCATTGATAATTTCGAGAAGATGCTGCGCGCTTGTATGAATATCATCCAGATATTCCTGATATTTTTCCTGCTCAATGATGCCAAACGTTCCATTTATCATCATCTCTGAAAATCCGATGATCGCATTTAACGGTGTGCGCAATTCATGGGACATATTAGCCAGAAACGTTGATTTTGCACGGTTCGCAGCATCAGCTTGATCTTTGGCATGACGCAGAGATTCCTCCATCTGCTTCCGCAAGGTAATGT
>CAYGQP010000209.1:0-3783 GCA_964352115.1 uncultured Micavibrio sp.
TGACGAGGTCGAGAGTTCAATTCTCTCTCGTGGCACCAGTATTCGCAGTTTGGATAAAAGGTGGTTCCGCTTGATTAAAATCCGCTGCGGTGGCATTTGAATGAAATGAAAGCGAAAATATGATGAAAAAAAATTTCTTCTTTGTTTTTGTTTTTATTCTCTTAATTCCGCAGATGAGCAGCGCGCAGGATGCCGTATGGCCGGCCAAAACCACATATCATTGGCAGGATGTAGGCGGGCATAAGATTTTTTACCGCTCAGCGGGAGATCCGGCGAACACCACAATACTTTTGCTGCACGGTTATCCCTCGTCATCCCATACTTATCGCGAGCTTATTCCGCTTTTATCCGGCCGCTATCATGTTATTGCACCCGATAATTTGGGCTCCGGCTTCAGCGATAAACCGGATCCCGATGTAACAGATTATGATTTCGATCTATTAGCGGCGCACGTTAGCGGTCTCCTTGAGGAGCTGCAAATCAAAAACTATGTGATTTACATGCAAGACTTTGGCGCGCCAGTGGGCTATCGCGTTATGATGGAGGATCCTTCAAAAGTTCTGGCGATCATCGCGCAAAATGCAAATGCTTACCTGGAGGGTATCCCAAAAGCCAAGCAGGCTTTTTTTAATAATGCCCAGATTGATCAATCGCCCGAAAATGTCGCTAAATTATTCAATTTCACCAGCGCGGAAGCAATAAAAAGCAATCAATACTTGCGCGATGTACAGGGCAAAGAGCAGATCATGAGCCCTGATAGCTGGACACATGACAGCTATTTTTTACAAACCGAAAAAGCGCGCCATATTCAGGTAGAGTTATTTCAAGATTACAAAACGAATCTGGATTCCTATCCGACATGGCAAGCTTTCTTGAGAGAACATCAATTCCCCACGTTGCTGGTTTGGGGTGAAAACGATCCGGTTTTTACAGCCGACGGAGCAAGGGCGTATTTGAGAGATATCCCTGAAGCTGATCTGCATTTACTGGATGCTGGACATTTCGCTGCTGAAGAAAAGCCAGTGGAGATCGCAAAGCACATGATCCGTTTTTTAGAAAAGCTTCCAGAATAATCGAATACAATTAGACCTGTGCGCCTAATTCAAAAGCGAAAGCGGCACATTTTCGTCCACGGGCGCATCGAGAATTTCACGCTCTATCAACAGGCCATCATCGACGAATTTATCAGCCATGTTCGATCCATAACCGCTGCATTGGGTAGGTCGCGCTAGAAGTTCGGGCCATTTCTCGGTCCAGCCCTTCTCATGCGTGGCTTCCTGCACCAGCTGATATTTCGCACAATTTGTGTAGCCCAAAGCACTAAGGTAGCTGTGAAGAACCTGGGGGTGAACTTCTGCGTCTTGCCCGCCAATGAAGTGATATTGAGGTATATTAGCCAGAGCAACTTTGAAATCAACGGGATTCACGGCATCAACAAGCGGTGTGTCTTGGTTGCGCACCTTCACGAGGTCTGTGTCCAGAACTCCAGCAACACTCCGCAGGGATAGAACATCATCACGCTCCGCGGCAACAACGGCAGCAATGGCCGCGCCCCCGCCCGTACCAACAATATTAAAGCCGGAAAACCCATAGCGGTTCTCCAAGCCATCCAGCGCCGCATGATAGGCGTCAATAACGGTGCGGCTAAAACGTTCATCACGGATGTATTTTAAATCACATTCGTCCTCACCAACCAGCGTGCCGGCATATTGGCATGGCCGGGCAAGATAAATGACATTGCGCGCTTTATCTCGCGCCGCGAGCTGAAGTCCGACAGGATTTGATGCTGTCTCGCTGTGAAAAACATTTGAGACAAGAGGCGTATCTGAAGGCGTCCCATCATCTTCGATGTAGATATTCACAATGCCGCCGCGATCGCGGACTTTCTCGTAACTGGTCAGCTTAAAGGGGCCTGCGGGAACGTTGCGCTCAAACATATAGGCTGGTGAAGCGATACGCTTTGCCGTTTGTTGGCGGAAAGTATTTTGCGAACAGCCAGCGAGCACAAATATAAGGGTCAGGCACAGAAGAGGGAAGATTTTGGTCATGGGATTATCCGTTTGGTGAACATAACTCGTGAAGAAAAGCCTATCATGGCTTTGTCTCGAAATCACGCGTTACAAATATGTTTTCAACGTCATTTCTTAGAAGAGGCCGAAATCAGTTGCGAAAACCAGTTACATTAGCTTTTTATTTCACTGCTGAATCATTAATTATATGAGCATTTATTAGAATTTTTCAAAAGCATAATGACCAAATTATAAGTAATGATCAAAGACCTCAACGGCGAGCCTGTTTTGCCAGTTATTCCAAAATCGGCTGTTTCTGACTTCATCGCGCATCCAGTAGTGATTGATGTATTCGAACGGCAGGTCGTTGTTCCATTCGCTCTGTAAGTCCATAAGACGAAGAAGCACGACGCTATTCATTATGATGTTTGAGCTGATCGTTTGATAAGCACCAAATTTCATATCCACTTCCTCGCCTGTTTGAACGGCGGCAAATTGAGCGGATAATGAGGGCATCGGAAGCGTATCTTCTTCTGGCGTGCCCTGATTGATTTTATAATAGCTTCCTGGAACCATGCCCTCGCTGTCTCGACATGTGCGCGTTCCGCGCGTCGCATTATTTTCAATCACAAGGTTGTATCCATCACGCGAATTATATGCACCCATGACATCGTTATTGGAAATAAAGCAAATCGTTCCCCACAGAACTTCGTTTGTTGCTCCACGGTAGAGATAGGCATCCTCCATAAACACCATTTTTTCAGGATCTCCATTTGATACAAAGCGGTTTGTAAAGGAGCCCAATGGGTGACTTTCGTCACGATCGGGTCTCACCTTGTGCGTTTCACCGATATTAGCCATAAAATCAACAAGCTCTCGTCGCGGTGAGTTTTCTGGTGTTCGGCCTAGAAGTTTTGCGGTAATTAATATAACGGCGCCTTCTGTTCCTGAATGACCACCATTAGCTTCGGCATAATACCCAAGTTTCAAGGCTTGTCCTAGAGATACACCATATTTAATAAATCGATGGATGATTTCTTTTTTCACAGCCTGATCATTTGTTCCCATGGCATGAAGAAGCGCATTGGTGATAGCGATAGACTTTCCTGCGCCATAAGTTCCCGCATTGCGATTGTTCTCGCCATACCGGAATGCGTCTCTTGATCTGTGTTGACGGCTTAAAAAGTCAACCATTCCATCGTCAACATAAAGCCCAATAGAGGCAATCGCTTCTGCATCAGAGATGTCATGCTCCATGTTTGTAAAGTCAAGCTGAGGAAGGGCATCATAGTCTATGTCGCTATCTGCGAACATATACTTGTCCCCCGTGAAATGCGAAGGGGGAAGAAATAAAGATGGATTTGACGGAAGAAGATTTCTTGGAACAACAGTTAGAAAGCCCTTCATCAGTGTACAGCCCATATCGTCTCTTTGTCCTGTTGTGAGACCTTCACGCTCTCGACAACTTGGTTGGATATAGGATTGTCCATCTGAGGCCGTAGCCAGGTTATTGTGCCTAAAGCTTCGTGAAACAACGAGAGTGTCAATCTTATTCGCCGAAAAGCTCATTGGTAAACTCTCTGGCTCTTGCCAGTTATGCGTAAAGTCTGCCATCCGCACGTAAGAATTTTGGTCTAAATTTGGGTTTTTCGAATAGCCATTCATGTTAAAAGGTCGCTGCTCGGTCGATCCGTTACTTTTCACATGAAGATATGTGTCTGAAACATAATCTGGATCTATAGCGGTTACGATCAATGGATTTTTTTCAGTTGTA
>CAYGQP010000210.1:0-3776 GCA_964352115.1 uncultured Micavibrio sp.
GCATATGTTCCACAAAGTTCTCCATACTCTCAAATACTTCAACAGCGCCGGGAGCAGCATAATTCTGGATTTCTTTGATACCCCCTGCTTCGTGCATTGCCAAAACCGGCGTGCCGCAAGATAAAGATTCAAGGGCGATGTTTGGCATACCTTCAAATCTTGAGGGCAATAGAAGGTAATCACTTTGCGCGACCTTTGACCATATACGCGGCGAAAATCCGCAAACTTTAATATGGTCTTGCAATTCCAGTCGTTGAATTTGATTTAAAATTTCTGCCTCTTTGGGCCCCCTACCCCAAATTTCTATCTGCCATGGATATGAACTATGAAAATCTCTCATAGCGTCGAGCAATCGATCGATGCCCTTTTCATGATCTAGACGGCCCGCAATGATGAATTTTAGTGTTTTACTTCCATCAGGCGCATAGTCTGCAAACGCAATTTCTTGCCTAATTTTGATTTCATCAACTGGATTATAAATCAGCTTATGATTGTCAATTTGAACACCCAAGTCCGAAAATTCATCAATAATTCTCTGCGCAGGACTCAAAACCAGATCGGCCTTTGGATAAAGATATCGATAGGCTAATTTATAGAGCTGTCCCTTCCATTTCTCCAACTTAATGAGCTCCCTAGGCAGGTTTGCTTCCCTTAAGAAAAATTTCATCTTCGGGAAAAACGGCTTTAAAAACATGATCGGCGTATTCACGTGCACCATTGTGCTTAAAAGAACATCTGGTTTCAGACGTTTCAAAACTCTGAACAACTTTGTCAAACTCAGAATTGTTTTTGAGGCTTTCAAAGAAATCACTTCTACATCATCTTTAATCAAGCTGCGGGCCTCTTCCTCCTGTTTCGCAAAACCTTGGCAAAGAATAATGATAACAGGCACAAATTTCTGCCGATCAACATGATTTACAAACGTCAAAAAGACGCGTTCAGCGCCGCCCATATGTAATCGCGGTAAAACAAAGGCAAGTTTTTTCTTAACCCGTCCTTCTTTCATTTTGAAATAGACGCCAGCAGAGTTTGAAACTCTTCGATAATATGAGCTAATGAAAAACGTTCAGGAAGAAGAGATGGAGCCTTCTCTTGTTTGTTAAGAGGCTTAATTTCAGCCATAGCCTCAATGAGTTCATTAACTGTATTGAATGTTTGAACAGCTCGTCTTGGGGTCATACTATCAATCTCTATAATCCCCCCCGCCTCTTTCATTGCTAAAACTTTTGTACCGCACGCCAACGCCTCTAAAGCCACGTTAGGCATACCCTCCCATCTTGAGGGCATAATTAAACAATCAGCCGCAGCAACCTTATTCCAGGGGCTGCTGGAATGCCCTGATAAAGTCACACGGTCTTGCAGATTGTGCTTCTTGATCAAACTTTCTAGGTTAGATCTTTCAGCCCCCTCCCCAAGTATTTCAAGCTTCCAATCATATTTGGAATGCATATCTGGTAAAGCTTCTATAAGCCGATCAAAACCTTTTTCATAGCAAAGGCGGCCCATGCATATAAAACGCACCACTTTGGATCTTTTTTGTGTCGGTTCAAAATGCGCTTCAACTTGTTGATTTATATTATCAAGGTCAACAGGATTATAGAGAATTCTATGATTAATCATGCTTATTTTTAGATCATTTTTGAATTCATCAATGATCCTCATTGTAGGGCTCAAAACAATATCCGCAGAAGGATACAAATACTGATAAGCAAGCGCACAGAGCCTCCCTTTCCAGCCATAGTATTCTTTGGTGAGTGCGGAAGGCATGGAAGATTCTCGAACTATGAATTTCGTACGTGGGAAAAACGGCTTCAGCAATAACGCCAATACATTAGTATAAACCATTGTTGTTACAACAATATCAGGTTTAATTTTCTTCAATTTAAAGAGGAGCTGCGTGTAACTCAAAACGCTCTTTGTAAATGCCAGACTATGATAAGGAATGTCTGAGGCAATCAATTCTTTCATCGGCCCATCACCTCCGATGACAACAAATTCAGGATCAAACTTTGATCGATCAAGATGATTCATCAGAGTTATGAGAACGCGCTCTGCTCCACCCACGTCAAGCGAGGGCAAAACAAATACTATTTTTTTACGATATTCTAAACTCAAATTATCCTGACCTGTCTGATACACTTGGCTTTTTATATCTCTATATGTTCTTTGAGTCTTTTGCGCCTCGGTTTCTCCAAGGGCTTTCGCCTGCGCTGTGTTTTGGCGATGGAGGGTCATGGAACTTTTACTCTCTATAGAGATTTATAATCAATATTTTGAGGAAAATCATGGGCTCCCCATAAACCTTTAATATCATAAATGATCGGTTTAAAATTATCGTTTGTTTTCAGCAAAGGCAATAATGACGTTGCGCTCATTTCCTTATATATCGTGTGTCCAACCGTTAAGGCCACACAATCATAGGTCTTGTTTTTGGGCAAGGCTCTCAGCAACTCTAGTCCATATTCCTCTTTAACCACTTCGGGCGCTGCATGTGGGTCATGAACATCAACGTTATGCCCGAAGGCCTTTAGCGCCTGAACAGTATCAATTACCTTTGTATTTCTGGTATCATTGATATTTTCCTTGAATGTAAAGCCAAGGAGCAGAATATCAGCAGCCTCCGCATCAAAACCGCGGGCACGGTTAAGATAACGATCGATACGGCCAGCAATATAAGCGCCCATACCATCATTTATTTTCCGGCCAGCAAGGATCACTTCGGGTTCATGCCCTACACTTCGGGCAGCTTCAGCCAGATAATATGGATCAACCCCAATACAGTGCCCTCCAACCAGGCCCGGTGTAAACGGTAAGAAGTTCCATTTTGTGTGGGCAGCTTCAAGCACATCATAAGAAGATAATCCAAGCTTATTCAGGAGCATCGTCACCTCATTGATGAAGGCGATATTGATATCTCTTTGCGCGTTCTCTATGGCCTTTGCCGCTTCGGCTGTCTTTATATCCTTTGCGCAAAAAATATCATCGTTATTTAAGCGCCCATACATTTCTGATAGAAAATCAGTAATCGCAGGGCTTTGGCCTGCTACAATTTTTGTGATGTTCTCAACAGTGTGTTCTTTATCACCAGGATTCATGCGCTCAGGTGAGTAACCCAAAAAGAAATCTTGTCCAGATTTAAGCCCACTCCCCTCCTCCAGAATCGGGCCGCATATATCTTCCGTTACACCTGGATATACTGTGCTTTCATAAACGACAATATCGTCTTTTTTGATCAGCTTAGAGAGCGTCTTACTTGCCGACTGAATAGGGTGCAGATCAGGTTCATTTATAGCATTAATCGGGGTCGGAACGGTCACAATATATACATTACAGGATTTTAAGCTTGATACATCATGCTCAAACTTACATGAGCTGGCGCGAATACCTGCCTGCCGGATTTCGCGATTACGGTCCCAGCCCTCACGCAGTTCTTCAATACGATCTTCGTTTAAGTCATATCCAGTCACCTCGAAATGCTTAGCAAGCGCCAAAGCCAGAGGAAGCCCAACATAGCCTAGCCCAACAACTGCAACTTTTAATTGTTCTGCCTGAAAATTCATAGAGTATGACATAAGGAAAACGGCGCTTTCTTGCAAGGTTTATCTGTTAACACAGATTATTTTACTACCCCCCTTGGCACTTAGATAGTATCAGCCAAAAAGCTTTTGCCAAAAGGTTTTCGCTTGTTCCTGCCGGAGTGTTTTTTTCAACAGCTGATTTTGTCTTAAAAGCCTTTTCTCGCGCTCCTCACGCTCCTTTGCTGCACGCTCCTGATT
>CAYGQP010000211.1:0-3746 GCA_964352115.1 uncultured Micavibrio sp.
AATCGGGTGTTGTGAGATAATCGCAACGCCGTTATAGCCCTTCATGCCTGTGAAATGGATATGCGGATAGCCCAAATCACGGATCGCATCAGCCGGAAAATGTTCGTCCGGGGTTTTGGTTTCCTGTACGCATATAATATCAGGCGTACAGCGTTCCATGACACGTTTTAGTTGCGGCAGGCGAAGGCGGATCGAATTAATGTTCCAGGTGAGAAGACGCATACGAACTCTAAGTCGTGCCGCCTGTGGGAAGGCCAATGCCTTCAGGGAGGTCAAGGCCGCCCATCATTTTCTGGGTTTCCTCCTGAATGCGCGCATCCTTCACTTCACTAGCGTTATTAACAGCAGCCGTTACAAGGTCTTCGAGCGTTTCCTTATCGGCCGGATCAATGAGCGATGGATCAATGTCAATGCGGCGCATAGAGCCTGCGCAGGTCATCGTGACCTTTACAAGGCCGCCGCCAGCCTCACCGTGGATTTCGATTTCTTTGAGCTTTTCTTGCATTTCCTGCAACTTGTGTTGCATGTCTTGTGCTTGTTGCATCATTTTTTGAAAATTCATCATATCGTCACTTCCTTTTATTTTTGCAGTGCGTTACTGCGCTCACTCGTCCTTATTTGTTCGACTTTGTGTTTATAGCGGTTAATTCAGCGTCTGGGAAGACGTTCAAAATATCCCGAACAATCGGCATAGCTTTTACGGCTTCAAATTCTTGATTTTGTGCCGCTTGCGCTTGTTCAGCCAAAGTCATTGCGCCGGGCGCTTGTGAGATGCTCACAACCCAACGATCTCCGGTAAGGTCCTTCAGAGCCTTGCCCAAATCCTGCGCCAGTTTTTGCGGGGCATTTTCGGCGGGCCGGAATTCAAGCCGTCCTTTCGTGAGTTTAACGAGATGAACAAATTGATGTACCTGGCTCGCGAGCAGAACGGCATTACCCTGCTCCAGAACCTGAACGACATCGGGCAGTGTTTTAATAACTGTAACGACCTGCTGCTGGGACTCTTCGCTTGGGGCAACTTCATTTTCAACAATGCTGAGCGAGGCTGTTCCACCACCTGCGCTCGACTGCACATATTGCGCGGACGGATGAGGTGCCGCGTTGGCACTCTGGGGCGCTGATGCTACAGGTTGTGAAGATATAGAAGCGCTCACAGTGTCCTTGCTTTCACCACCTGATGATTGACCAGCAGAAGCCCCACCTTCATTTGCTCCGCCATCTTTTAGCTTTTTAATCAGATCGCCCGGATCAGGCAAATCGGCGGCATAAGCCAATCGTATGAGCACCATTTCAGCCGCGCTTTGCGGGTTCGGGGCCATTTGCACTTCCGTTAAACCTTTCAACAAAATTTGCCACGTCTTGCCCAGCGTTGGCATTGATAATTCACCAGCCAGCTTTACGGCGCGTTCAATTTGATCCGCGGCCATGGCCTGTGTTTGATCACGTGTTTCTGGCACCGCTCTGAATTTGGTCAGAACATGCGTGAGATCCAGAAGATCCTGAATAAACGTTACTGGGTCAGCCCCAGCGCGGTAAAGTTCCTCCATCATATTCAAAGCTTCGGGGAGATTACCCGTCAGGGCGTTTTCAAGAATATCCAGACCACGCGCGCGATCCGCGAGGCCAAGCATATCCTGAACCTGTTCAGCCGTGATTGTCTCACCGCCAAGCGCAATCGCCTGATCCAGCAATGACAAACCATCACGCACAGACCCATCAGCGGCGCGGGCAATCAGCGCGACAGCCTCCTCATCGGCCTTCACATTTTCCTTCTCGCAAATCCCTTGGAAATGCGCGGACAAGGTCGGCACATCGACCCGGCGCAGATCAAAACGCTGACATCGGGACAGCACTGTGATCGGCACCTTGCGAATTTCGGTTGTGGCGAAGATAAATTTTACGTGAGCAGGAGGTTCTTCCAATGTTTTCAACAGCGCATTAAAAGCCTGTTTTGAGAGCATGTGCACCTCATCAATAATGTAGACTTTATAGCGGGCCTCGGTCGGGGCGTAGCGCACGCCGTCAAGAATTTCACGGATATCATCAACCCCCGTACGCGTTGCGGCGTCCATTTCAATGACATCGGGATGGCGATCTTCGGATATGGCCTTGCATAGCTGGCAATCGCTCGTGTCGCCAGTTGTTGGCCCGGCCTTGCCATCCGCGCCCGTGTAATTCAGAGCCTTGGCGATGATCCGCGCTGTTGTGGTCTTTCCAACGCCCCGCACACCCGTAAGCATGAATGCGTGCGCAATGCGGCCGGAATCGATCGCATTTTTTAGCGTGCGTACCAGCGCTTCCTGGCCAATCAATTCCTCGAAATTTTGGGGACGATATTTGCGGGCTAAAACCCGGTATTCTGACTGCTGTGATTCTGACATAACTCTATAATTCACGCCTTACACAAAAAGCGCAAGGCGTGAATGAAGAGAATCATAGAATTCTCAGCAGATATTTAAGGATTAGGGTTGTACCCGTTACTAGACATTTCTGGCTTTACAACATTTGCCATGGTCTGTGTCGGTCTGTGCTCAACTGAACCTGTTGTATAGTATCCGAACGAATGGGCTGGATCCCCTGAGCCGGCGCCCCCTGTCGCCAGGATTTCACGGTTCATTTGGTCCATATCCACTTCGTAATACAGGTCAAGATCTGGAATGCTGCCCTTCACAACGCCGCTTCTGCCTAAAAGCTGTGGGCGACCGCCAAGAGGAACAATTGTGTCGCCTTTGTCAATGCTTCCGAAAGTCGTTACTTCAAGCATTGTGTGCCCTAAGGAGAACTTACTGTAATATCCTTCATCTAATTGCGCCTGCACAGCTTCCAAAGCATCAACGCCTTGCGGAAGATCAATGACAAAGACGCGATTATGCGCGTCATTTTCTTCCGCATCGGCATTCGGGTCATCAATTTCATCAATGCCCATCAGCTTTTGCGTGCCGTCTGCCTGAAAAATTAAATAATACCCAGACGAAACTGCATTTTCATCCATGGCTGTATGTGCGCTCAAGTGATCCATTGTTGAGCCAGAGCGCCAATAATTAAGGCCTCCGTTGTCATTATTAAACATCTCCTGAAGAGATGGCTCTGCAAGGCTTACGCCCTGAACTCTAGGTTTGCCTTCATTCGTTCTAAGTGCATGGCCACCTAAAAACACTGCACTCCATGCCACACCTAAAGCGAGAACCGCACCAGTTGCACGTTGAGGTCTTGTTCTGCGCACCTCTTGTTCAAATTCTCTTTCAGAATCAAAATCTTCTTCTCTTATACCAAAGCCTAAAACAGCCATATCTAAACTCCTCAATTCTCCGCAATTTGAAAATTATGGAAACTTATACGCAATATGCACAGGTTTTTCAAGCTTTTTAATTATTTTTGCAATAAAAGTCTAATGATATTGGCATTTCATGCCGAATTATCTGCTCAGTACAGATGGACACCGCCCTCTAACTCGCTCACTACTTCCGCTTGTTGGGCTAGCGCGGCCCTCATTTCCCTATATTTTTTTCTTTCCTGAGAGAGTTTCTTGAGCTTCTTTTTAATCCCTTTTCCGGGCCACAAGCGCTGAAAACCTCTGAGCTGCTTTTCAGTCAGTGGCCTGTAGCACTCGCTTTTATTTGGATCATCTTCTGTTGGAAATGCCTCTAAACCCAGTTCCTTGCGCTTATCCAGCCAATGAACGAGGTCCCAATTGCCTGCTTCATCTTGGGCCAGAGCCGTGCAATTTTCAACCCAGTCTCCAGAGT
>CAYGQP010000212.1:0-1378 GCA_964352115.1 uncultured Micavibrio sp.
GCATGGGAACATGTGGCAACAAAGCCCCAAGAATTTAATAAACTCACAAGCCAAAATAGTTGAATTATTATAAAAAGGCAAAGGCTTCTTAGCAAGGTTATAGATTGATTGATTAGTAAGCAAAAAATATTCTCAAAATAAGTAGTTCAATAATAAAAGTTAGTATGAGGGCTGCTCGAAAATCCAGATGATAAAACATTGAGCTCATGGGCCACATAACAAGACTGAGTATACGCATGAAAGACAAAGTAAAAACATATAGTGAAGAAGATCTATCTCGTTATGAAACAATCATAAATGACACCGAAGAGGTGAATGAGATTGTTGATTTTCTGCGTGATGAATTTGAGATAGATACCGAACTTCTAGAATTTCTAACAACAGTCGGTGTAGGTGGAATCCAAAAACTTCGAGAGTTCTATTTCCAAGCTGTTCACTTCGATCTAAAATATGGCACGAACACCACAACATATATGTCAGAGGCTGTTTACAAAAAGATGGCCCTAGAGCGCCCTGAGCTATTTATAGAGCCAGAAAACACTGAGCATGGAGTTAAGCATAGACCCAGCCTGACAAGTGCTATTGATGATGGCCTTACTAATGCAAAGCGTATTTTACAAAAGTATGGGATCAAGACGTCCGAAGCACGCTTTGTTGACTTAGGGGCTGGTGGCGGTAAACCTCTGATTATTGCCAGACATCCTGATTTTAAATTTCAATTCAAAAAGGCCGTAGGGGTTGACTACTTCCGAGGAATTTTGGATATCGCCGGAGATAATATTAGAGCAGCTGGCCTTGATGAAAGCAAAGTTGAACTTGTTCACGGCAATGCTGGGCGATTTCAAGAATACAATGGCGTAAATGTTGTCTGGTCATATAATTCATTTGACGACAGAATTATGAAGCACGTTGACAGAAATTTAAGAAAACATGGTGGGAAAGTTATTGCGCTTTTAAATAAACCTTTGCAAAGAGATTTCTTTGTAGCAAAAAATGGCGATGGAAAGACAGTAGGCATAAACGGCTGGACATTTATAGACGAATTGAAGCCCAAGAACGGTGGTGCTGGATATGATCCAGATGAAAACACTCTTATTGTAACCACCGGATTTCCTAACTCTGAAGGACCAGGATAACTTATTCTCAAAAGTTCTATAACTTGCATTTAAATAAAAAGGCCGCTCATTTCTGAACGGCCTTTTGTATATCTTAATGAGTTGATGGCTTACATCATGCCGGGCATGCCGCCCATTCCACCCATGCCGCCCATGTCACCCATACCGCCAGCTGAGTCTTCATCAGCAGAGTCGGTTACAATGGCTTCTGTGGTGATCAGGAGGCTTGAAACAGAGGCCGCATCCTGAAGCGCTGTACGCAC
>CAYGQP010000212.1:1388-3728 GCA_964352115.1 uncultured Micavibrio sp.
TACGCACAACCTTTACGGGGTCTATGATACGGGCGTTTACGAGGTCAACAAACTTGCCTTCCTGTGCATCGAACCCGAAATTCGTGTCCTTTTGCTCAAGCAGCTTGCCGACAATCACGGAGCCTTCTTCGCCTGCGTTTTGTGCAATCTGGCGAATTGGTGCCTGAATGGCGCGGCGGATAATCTCGATACCAACGTTTTGATCATCGTTATCACCTTTAAGGTCCTTAAGAGCCTTCGTCGCATATAGAAGAGCAGAACCACCACCGGCGATTACACCTTCTTCTACGGCTGCGCGTGTCGCATGAAGCGCATCATCAACGCGGTCCTTGCGCTCTTTCACTTCGACTTCTGTGATCCCGCCAACGCGAAGAACAGCAACACCTCCAGAAAGTTTTGCAAGACGTTCCTGCAATTTCTCTTTGTCGTAGTCGCTTGATGTGTCTTCGATTTGCTTACGGATCTGTGAGCAGCGTGCTTCGATGTCCTTCTTCGCGCCCGCACCATCAACAACTGTTGTGTCGTCCTTGGTGATGGTCACTTTTTTGGATGTACCGAGCATGTCGATGGTCACGTTTTCAAGCTTGATGCCGAGATCTTCGGAAATCACCTGACCACCAGTCAGAAGCGCGATGTCTTCGAGCATCGCCTTGCGACGATCACCGAAACCAGGAGCCTTCACAGCAGCGATTTTCAAACCGCCACGGAGCTTGTTCACGACCAATGTCGCCAGGGCTTCGCCCTCAACGTCCTCGGCAATGATCAAAAGCGGACGGCTTGATTGAACGACAGCCTCAAGGATTGGCAAAAGCGCCTGAAGGTTTGACAGCTTGCCCTCATTCAACAGAATGTATGGATTTTCTAGGTTACAAACCATTTTGTCCGCATCTGTGATGAAGTAAGGAGACAGGTAACCGCGGTCAAACTGCATGCCTTCCACAACTTCAAGTTCGTTGTGCAGGGATTTGGCTTCCTCAACCGTGATTACGCCTTCGTTACCAACCTTGTCCATGGCTTCGGCGAGCAATTCACCGATTTCTTTTTCACCATTGGCAGAGATTGTACCGATTTGCTTGATCTCTTCATTGGTTTTAACGTTCTTACCGCGCTTTTTGAGGTCTTCAACAACGGCTGTTACCGCCTTGTCGATACCGCGCTTAAGATCCATTGGGTTACGGCCAGCAGAAACAGCCTTCACGCCCTCGCGAACAATCGCCTGGGCCAGAACTGTGGCAGTTGTTGTACCGTCACCTGAGTGATCGTTGGCTTTGGATGCCACTTCACGGATCAGCTGAGCGCCAATGTTTTGTTGCCTGTTCTTTAGTGTGATTTCTTTAGCAACCGTAACACCGTCCTTTGTGGTGCGCGGTGCGCCGAAAGATTTTTCGATCACAACATTACGACCCTTGGGGCCCAATGTGACCTTTACAGCGTTGGCAATGATGTCCACGCCTTTTAGTAGCTCTGCGCGAGCCTTTTCTTCAAATAATACGTCTTTAGCTGACATGTTAATATCTCCTATTTATAAATTTTGATTAAGCCACGATGCCGATGATGTCTGATTCTTTCATAACCATCAGCTCTTCACCGTCGATTGTGACTTCCGTGCCTGCCCATTTGGAAAAGATCACCTTATCCTTTGGCTTGACATCCAATGGACGAACATCGCCATTGTCATTCACGTGGCCAGAACCTACGGCGACGATTTCGCCTTCCATCGGCTTTTCTGCGGCTGTGTCAGGGATAATAATTCCACCGGCTGTTTTTGCTACGGCTTCAATACGACGAACAAGAACGCGGTCATGTAGTGGACGAAAATTGGTTTTTGCCATTTCGTTTTCTCCTAAAGTTTTGTGTTAACAAACAAGGTTCCTAAACCTTCCAAGCGGAAGCGCTTAAAAACCTCTTCCACACTCATTTTCGAAAGGCTAATTTCGATATATTAGCACTCTACAAAAGTGAGTGCCAAAGATATAGAAGATGTTGCGAAAAAGATCAAGATTAATCGTAAAAGATATTGTCAAAGATATTATTGAGCGTGATCTTGTTGAGCCTCTAAGCTTGGCTCACGATTTAATCCCGTTAGCAAATCCTGCAGGTACTTTGGGCGCTCAATTGGCTCTGCGTCCCATGGCTCAAGCATCCTGAAATAATGTCGGAGTTGTTCAGGGCCTCCAGCAACCAACGATAAAAACCTTAAATGTTCGCGGAGATAAAAAGGTGACTCATCCACTAGTGCATTCCTATCTATCAACGCTGACAAACCAGCATAGTGCGTCTGCCCGATTGTTTGATCATTGATAGACGTCCATCGCGCCTTAAAATCCGGCATTGCCTTGT
>CAYGQP010000213.1:0-3716 GCA_964352115.1 uncultured Micavibrio sp.
CAGGCCGAATGGATCGCCGGTTGGTTGGCGTTGCAATTTTTGGATGAACCGACAAAGGCGTATGAACATTTTGAAACGCTGTATGCCAAAGTCAGCTCGCCTATTAGCCGTTCTCGGGCTGCGTATTGGGCAGGGCGTGCGGCGCAGGCCTATGATCAGGACATTTTGGCGAAGGGTTGGTTTGAAAAGGCCGCGACGGTTCAAACGACATTTTATGGCCAGCTCGCGGGGGCGCAGTTAGGATTGGCAAATGTCTTACCGCACGCTAAGCCTCCGGTACTGGACGGAGCTGATCTTCAGAATTTTCAGAAAAACGAGCTTATTCGCGCCGCTCAACTTTTTCATGATGCTGGTATGCGCGATTATTTCAGCCGTTTCCTTAAGGCTGCTGTGCAGCAAACAAAGACACCAAAGATGTATCGCTTTGCGGCGGAATGGGCGGCCGAAATGGATCATCAGCATGATTCGGTTCGTATTGCCAAGGATGCGACGAAAGAGGGTATGTTCCTGACGGCGCAATCCTATCCAATTATCCCATCACGGTTGAAACACATTGATCTGGAATGGTCGCTTGTTCATGCGCTCATTAGGCAGGAAAGCTTATTTGATTATAAGGCAAAATCACCCGCAGGGGCCTTAGGACTTATGCAGGTTTTGCCCTCGACGGCCCGCTATACAGCAAAAAAAATTGGTGTACAGCATAGAACGTCATGGTTGACCGGTAACCCTGATCATAATATTTTGATAGGGTCTGCGTATCTTGAGCATTTGCTTAATCAATTCCAATATTCTTATCCTATGGCGATCGCGGCGTATAATGCCGGGCCAACACGGGTGCATCGTTGGATCAAGCAGTTCGGAGATCCCCGAAAAGGGGAAATAGACTGGATTGATTGGATAGAGCTCATACCTATATATGAAACCCGAAATTACGTGCAACGGGTGATGGAAAATGTATATGTTTACAGACTGCGTCTTAGAGGAATACAGAAGAAGCCAGAATTTCCGATACATATAGCAATGGTATCAATGAATTAGATTTTTCGCCTTTTTCGGTACCCTTAGGTTGAGTGAATACCTACGAACTAATCTCAGATTGTTAATTCTTTTTTGAGACAATATACGCTAAAGTATAGGTAGGGGTAATTTAATAGAAAAAGAGGATGCAGGGGATGCGATTATTGCTCGCAGATGATCACACGTTATTTCGTGATACATTAAAACAGTATGTCGAGAGGGCCGAGCCAAACGCCGTTATAACAATGGCCAAAGATCTTCATGAGGCTCTTGATCTTTTGGGGAAAAATCCTCACCAAGATCTCATTCTTTTGGACCTTCGTATGCCGGGCATGGACGGCCTGGAGGGGTTTAAACGCGTAAAAGAAAAGTATCCTGACGTGCCTGCAGCGCTTATGTCGGGCGTGGCCGAGAAGGAAGATGTTCAAAATGCCATGGATTTAGGCGCGGTCGGGTACTTTCCCAAGACGTTATCTGGAAAAGCTTTGTTGCATGCCATTCAATTGGTTTTAGCCGGTGAAAAATATATTCCGATTGACCATGAATCTAGCAATATTATGCCTTCGTATTACGATGACGAACCAAAAGAGAAACAAAGTGGGAACGTCTATGAGATAAGCAATAGTGATCGTGCTTCTGTGAACCTTACGCCTCGTGAGCAAGACGTTTTAAAATATTTGCTTAAGGGGGCGCCAAATAAAGAAATAGCCAACGAGCTTGATCTTCAGGTCGTGACCGTTAAGCTTCATGTGCGCGGTATTTGCCGAAAGCTTGGTGTTCAAAACCGCACACAAGCTGCTTTGGTTGCTAAAGACATGGGGCTAGCCCGATAAAACTTACGGTGAGAACGTTGAGCAATTCACGCGGTAATAAAGAGCTGCTTTCCTTAGGGCTTATTTATATTCCCAGCATTGTTATCCTGGTGTTTGCTTTGATTGCACAACATTCTGCAAGGGTAACATCCGGGGCGCAAAGGGACCTTTTGGCGCATTATAAAGAAGGCAGCTCTCTTGCTATAGAATTGCAAGATTCGTATTCAGCATTTGAACGTGCCTTGGTTATCGCATCGTATGATAATTCTGCTTATACGACGCATGAGATCGAGAATCTTTTTGAGCGCTTTCTGGGAGTATATCTGCGCTATAAAGAAAGTTTAGAAGATCAAACCGAATTTGTCTTACCCCAAAATTATTTAAGAATTTTCTATGATGTTGAAGAGCATTTCGATGCAATTCACGATGAAATAGGGCGGTTGCATTATGGGCTGCCTTTCAAGAACGCGAAAGTTTACGAAAAACTGCTTGCGCCTGTTGGTGACGGAATTCATGGGGTCAGGACAGTTTTATATAGCGACAACGAAAGAAGCCGTCTGAGTACACTTATACAGGAGCGGCAGGCCTATATGTACTGGTCGGTTTTCGCCGTCGGTCTTATGGGGTTTGTGCTTTTGATTGTAAATTCTTATCAGGTTGCACGTTTTAAAAAATTAAGTGAAGAGCGTGAAAAAAGCTTAAAGATTCAAGAGCATCGTTTAGCCGCGCTTGAGGCGGCCTATGATGGCATTGGTATTGTCGATGAGCATGGTGATTTGACTTACATGAATTCCGCATTGATGCGCTTGCATGGCATCCCCCCTGATGAATGTGAGGCTTATATTGGATCATCCTGGTTGGACCTTTACACCTCGGAGGGCAAGAAAAATATTAAAAAGGATGTTATGCCCGTTCTTGTAGAAAAGGGGTATTGGCGTGGTGAGGCCCCGATTGTTCGAAAAAACGGAGAGGTGATTATTGCCGAGATGTCGCTCACACATCTTCCTGATGGCGGAGCGATTGGGACAGCGCGAGATGTGACAGAGTCCAAGAAAAACTCTCAGGAAAAGGAAGAGCTTCAGGAACAGTTTTATCAGGCTCAGAAGATGGAAGCTGTTGGCCGCCTTGCAGGGGGCATCGCCCATGACTTTAATAATATTCTAGCCGCGATGAATGGTTATGCAGAGTTTCTTCTGGAGGATCTTAAAAAAGGCTCTGCGGAGCACCAATATGCAAAGAATATCGTTGCTGCAGGACATCAGGCTCGCATTTTGGTTGATCAGATGTTGGCATTTTCAAGGCGCTCTGAATCGGCTATGGGTCTATTGAATCTCAAGGAGCCGATGGCTGAATGTCTCTCTATGCTCAAGGCCACTATGCCGAAAACAATTGAGCTTAAATCGTCCGTCGATATTGATGCGCCCTTTATTCATGGAAATGCCGCGCAAATTTCTCAAGTTTTGATGAACTTATGCGTTAATGCTATTGATGCCATGGAGGATGTGCATGGAGAGCTTGAGTTAAGTCTGGAATTCTCAGAGCTTACAGATTACATGCCTTCAGATATGATTAAAAACCATCTTCCTGAAACATCGGAAAACCCACCCATTCGTATTGACGAGGTTGATTTCAATCGCACGAAACTCTTTTTGAATACGGTTTGCCGTGACAATGAGTATTTATGTTTAACCGTTCGCGATACGGGGGCTGGTATGAGCAAGAATATTATGGAGCGTGTGTTTGAACCGTTTTTTACAACAAAGTCTGTTGATAAGGGGACTGGACTTGGGCTTGCAAATGTTCATGGTGTTCTGACGTCGCATCAGGGGGCGTTGGTGATCGATTCTACAAAAGGCAAGGGCACAAGCTTTCATCTTCTGATACCCC
>CAYGQP010000214.1:0-3708 GCA_964352115.1 uncultured Micavibrio sp.
GTTGCTGCGTAAACGCGCCGGGAGATTGCCTGCATTCATCTTAATATTCCTTGCTTTTGAAGACTTACATTTTCGCAAAAATGCATGAGCCCGGTCAATGATTCGAAACCCTGACGGGGCGCTTATGCACAAAAGAGATTTTAAGGGGATTTTATGTGAGTGATGGACAATACGCAGGATGCGGGGTCCGTTATGCTCGGGGATTTTTCGAAATCGAAACTATAAAATTTTTGAGCCTCATCAATTTCCTGATCAACCTGGCGGCCCTTCAGCAAGACCATTTTTATGTCCGGACTTGCGATCAGACATGGCGCAGTATAGTCCAAAAGCTCTTTTAGCGAAGACAGGGCCCTTGCAGTGATGATATCCGGTGCGATGTTCTCAATAATATTTTCAACGCGTTCGTTATGAATATTTACCGCGGTATGTGTTTCACGTGAAACAGTCTTCAGGAACTGCGCTTTTCGTTGGTCAGATTCAACGAGGCTTACATCCAGATCAGGTCTGATCATGGCAAGAACAAGCCCCGGAAAGCCAGCGCCGCTTCCAAGATCAGCAATCTTTGTATTTTGTGGAATATGCGCGCTCAGTTGCGCGGAATCAATAAAATGTCTGCTCCGGGCATCTTGTAAGGTTTTGGGTCCCACCAAGTTGATCGCTTTTTGCCATTTTTTTAGCAGGGCAAGATAGTGCTCCAACCTTTCCGTTGTTTCACGTGAAACAGATCTAAGCGGCATTTCTCTTGCCCTTATGCCCTCTTTGCACATGCCTCAACAAGGACACGACAGCCGCAGGGGTTACGCCAGGGATGCGTGACGCTGCGCCGAGTGTTTCCGGACGTGCCTGTTCAAGCTTTTGGCGCACTTCGTTGGACAAACTACCGATTTGAGCATAATCTAGCCCGGCTGGAAGCTTTAATTGCTCATCCTTGCGGAACGCAGCAATATCCGCCTCGTGGCGCTGCATATAGCCTGCGTATAGAGCGTCAAATTCGATTTGTTCACGAATTTCAGGTTCAATCTCGCTCATCTCCGGCCAAACACCCTCCAGAGCCTGCCAATCAATGTCGGGATAGCTCAGCAAGCTCGACATTGTACGGCGAACACCATCCTTGCTTACACCAATGCCATAAGCCTCAAGCTCGTTCGGCGTTGCCTGCAGGTTATGCGCCATAATACGCGCCGCGGCCAGCCTATCCTTTTTGGCCGTCCATCGCGCCATGCGGTCATTATTTACACAGCCGATTTCCAACCCACGATCCGTTAACCGCTGATCGGCATTGTCCGCACGCAGGCGTAGACGATATTCCGCACGGCTCGTGAACATACGATAAGGCTCAGGAGCGCCGCGCGACGTTAAGTCATCAATCAAAACGCCGATATAGGCCTCGGCGCGATCAAGAATAAATGGTTTAGATGTTTCACGTGAAACATCTGATCCTGATGCCCCCGCCATAATTGCCGCATTGATACCCGCCATAAGTCCCTGCGCGCCTGCTTCCTCATAGCCCGTAGTGCCATTAATCTGCCCAGCCAGATATAATCCCGGAATTTTCATCGTTTCTAGCGTCGTCTTGAGGTCTCTGGGGTCAACGTAATCATACTCAATGGCATATCCCCATTCAAAAACCTCAACGTTTTCAAGGCCCTTGATTGTTTTAATATAGGCCTCCTGCACATCTATGGGCAAGGATGTGGAAATTCCATTGGGGTAGACTGTTGGATCATCCAAGCCTTCCGGCTCTAGAAACACCTGATGTCGTGTTTTGTCCGCGAATCTGACGATTTTATCCTCAATGGACGGGCAATAGCGCGGACCCTCCCCTTCAATTTGGCCCGAATACATGGCAGAGCGATGAATATTGTCAGCGATTATTTTATGCGTATCAGCATTTGTATAGGTTATATGGCAATCAATTTGAGGAACGGTGATTTTATCCGTCATGTAGGAGAACGGGATAGGGTTTTGATCGGCTTGTTGCGCTTCGATCTCATCCCAATTAATCGTTCGACCATCAAGGCGTGCAGGTGTTCCGGTTTTTAATCGACCAAGCGGAAAGTTTAAGCGCTCCAGCGTTTCGGCAAGGCCAATTGTTGGTTTTTCCCCGACGCGGCCAGCGGGAATTTTTTCCTCACCCCGGTGTATAAGGCCGCGCAAGAATGTGCCCGTCGTCAGGACAACAGCCTTGCAATTATAGGTCTCGCCACCGAGTGTCGTCACGGCACTCACCTCCCCCCGATCATCAAGAATAAGGTCATCGGCCGCGCCCTCAATAAGTGTCAAGTTAGGGTAGTTGTGCAATATCTCTTGCATAGCGTCACGATAAAGCTTGCGATCAGCCTGCGCTCTTGGGCCGCGCACTGCGGGCCCTTTTGAGGCGTTGAGCATACGGAACTGGATGCCCGATTGGTCGATGACGCGGCCCATTAGGCCATCTAGTGCATCAATTTCGCGCACCAGATGCCCCTTGCCGAGACCGCCAATTGCCGGGTTACACGACATCACGCCGATGGTTTCGAGCTTGTGCGTCAGCAGAGCCGTCTTGGCGCCCATGCGCGCAGACGCTGCCGCAGCTTCACATCCTGCGTGCCCTCCACCAACAATAATGACATCAAATTTCGAGTTCATTTTCTTTAAAAACCTTGTTCAAGGCGCTTTTATAAGGGTTTTCAAAAAAAATTTCCACAAATAAGATAAAATGATGTAGCTTGGTCTATAAGAATGAATAAATTATGCACGAGTGCACGGTTACATGTTTGGGAGAAACAGTAATGCGACGAGACAGATCAGATCATACTGACGTAAATAATCCTCAAAGTTTTTGGCGCATGCCAGGTAGAGATCTCAGTGGACCTCGCAGCGATGATGCGGGACGCGATTGGAGAACGCAGCAAATCCGTGTAGGGTCAAACGATAGAAGACCAGCAAAAGCTCAACAAGCACTCTAGCCAACCAAAAACGATCCTCCAGAAGCAAGACTAACGCAAACGTTTACAAAAGCTTCTATCAATGATGCATGGGCTGTGCTTTTCGGTAAAAATAAAACTGAAAATGAGGCAGCAAAACATTCCCCTATAGAAGGGCAATTTCTTCCAACGGCTCACAGGCATCTGGTTCGCTACTTTGCACATTGTGCGCTAGGCGATGCAGGTAACGCCCCAGAAGAGGCCATCGATGCATTTTTTGAAGACATTGATAAGCAGCGAAGAGAGAAAGCAAATTCCGGAGATGATATCCCGTTGCTTGATGAATCAGTTTTAAATAGAGAAACAATTGACGGCTTGGTGCAGAAGGCGATTAAAAAGCTAGAGCCGAAAGGGCCTTAGTTTACCGTTATTTTCCTATACAAAAGTCTTTAAAAATAACATCTAAAAGATCTTCAACATCGACTTTGCCCGTGATCCGACCCAATGCACGGACGCAAAGCCTGACATCTTCCGCCAGCAACTCCGGCAGGCTTGCATTTTGCGAGCGTATGAGAGATTCATAAGCCTCTTCTAAAGCCTTGCGATGACGTTTGCGCGTTAAAGAGGGCGTTTCCGAATGCCCTAACACTGCCTTCGCTTTTTCAAGGATTGCATCAGTCAACGTTTTTAATCCCTGCTCTTGCGTTGCCGAAACCTCAATAGCATTTTCTAAATCAAGTTTTTTTGGTTTATCGCATTTGTTCAAAACAATAATACTGTTTTCTGACCTTAAGCCCAAAGT
>CAYGQP010000215.1:0-3705 GCA_964352115.1 uncultured Micavibrio sp.
GATTGTAATCGCCAAACTATCGCAAAACTCCAACAATTCCTCAGGCAACGCATCTAAAACAGCAGCGGCCATAACCTGAATATCGTCGTCATTCGGCGGCACTGTAAAATTCATAATGATTTGTTGCCCAGTCATGACATTTCACCCAGTATTTGGTAAGAATTAGCTCAATAATGATTCTATGTTGAAATTTTACGACAGTTTAAAGGATGCGACAATGGTTGAGCGACTGAACGATACACAGACCACGGAATTGCTGGCTGAGCTTGAGGGCTGGAGCCTGCAAGACGATCGCCATGCGATCCAGAAGACATTTAAATTCAAGGATTTCAACGAGGCATTTGGATTTATGAGCCGTTCTGCGCTGCTGGCTGAGAAAATGGACCACCACCCGGAATGGTTCAATGTCTATAACCGCGTCGAGGTCACACTAACCACGCATGATGCCAATGGCCTGTCCGCGCGTGATGCAAAAATGGCGAAGGCTATGGATGGCTGGGTTTAGACATTTTCAAGAGCTTCGCCACCGGCGTTTACAGGCACACCATTAAAATATCCATCCCCATTGAACGGATGCCCTGTCACTTCCGGTCCATATATTTCATGGCGAATGGCTCGATTAACGTCTTCTAATAGAGCCAACTGATCTTGATCAGCGTCTGACTTAATTTCATCAAGGATCGCATCAAAGAGATCCAGTATGTCTTCTGTTGTGAGCTCACCGCCAGATTGAAGGCGTTTATGATAAGCATCTCCTGACCTGTGCTTTACAATATTTGCCAGTGTCGAAATTGAAACATTGCGGAATGCAGCTCTTCTTCTAGCCTGTTTTACAGCCTTGGCAATGATCGTAGGAGCTGGACGATCCGCTTCGTTGACAACCAGCTCATTCGCGCGCAGCCAAATATCTCGTAGCCGCATATCGCTCATCTCGAAAACACCTACAGGTGTAACGCTGATGACAGCGTGCTGTCTAGACTCAATCATGGCTTGAATCACACTTTGATGTGATTCAAATGTTTTGACTGTGCCATCACGATATGGGGCATTTGAGGGCAAACTTATAAGCACAGGCGGTCGCTTTTCTGGAATTTGAGGCTTTTTATGGCCTTTTTGGGACTTCAACCATACGTCTTCAACGACAAGCGTTAAATCTCTGTCTTTTCTACTTTTTATACGCTTTTTATCATCGGAAATAACAGCATCAAACTTGCCCTTGAGCCAAGCATATCCATACATAAATTGGTCTTTTTTACCCCGCCACCCTTCAAAAACTACTGAAGAAACATAACCGTAGCTTGCCAATGTATGCCCCAGAGAATAAGGGCTGTTTTCATCAATTAGCAAACGCAGCCCCCCCCTTTCCTTGCCATGAATTTCGTAATATACATCCGGGAACCGAGCCAGCAACCATGCACGAAGTTTGCGTATATCAGATAGCGGTACACGCTCATTTGAAAGGCTTTCCTGAATTTTCTTAACATCAGCAGCCTCTGGCAAAACAGCTATATCAAGTAAGGTGAGAATACAAGAAAGCTTCTCATCAAAGCTCATACGGCTCTGAATTCGCTGCGATAACTCTCTCGAAGATTTAAGTTTTCGTTTTGACATTATTTTTGACCACCCTGCCCCTTGAAGGATGTTTTACGAAAAATTATTGCGATAAGGCAAGGATTAAATTTCAGACGTTGTCTTGAGCTGTCTGGGGTCCATTTGGATTTCAATCAATGCTGCTGTATCGGCCTTTACCGCCCCCTGCCAAACTGCTGGAAAATCCTTAGCATCCGTCACCCTTGCCGCATAGGCGCCGTAACTTTCAGCCATCTTCACGAAATCGGGATTGGTGAGATCCGTGGCCACGGGTCGCCCCGGATAATGCTTATCCTGATGCATACGGATGGTGCCATACATGCTGTTATTGCACACGATAATGATGGGCTTGGCTTTTTGATGCATGGCGGTTGCGATTTCTGAAGCACTCATCATAAAGCCACCGTCCCCGCAAAACCCAACGCTAATTACATCAGGGCTGGCAATTGAGGCGGCAATAACGGAGGGCACTGCGTATCCCATAGCGCCGCTGATTGGGGCGAGCAGCCTTCCGGGGCGCCCATAGTGAAGGTAACGTTGGCACCAGCCACTGAAGTTCCCCGCGTCCGTTGTGACAATTGAATCCTGCGGCAGGTTTTCCTGCAGATATTTGAAGATTTGCGTCATATCCGCGCCCTGCCAATCTGGTCCGTTTTCAGGAATAGTCGTCCACGCAATGTAATCCGCACGGCCCTCATCACGCCATGCGGCCCATGAACGGCCATCCAGCGGTTTTTCCCCCGCCAATCCGGCCACCACAAGGCCCGGATCAGCCTCAATTGCCAAATGCGGCGTGTAGGCGCGGCCAAACGCATCGGCATCGGGGTATACATGAATGATTTTCTGTCCGGGCTGAAACAGGGAATATTCCTGCGTCGCCATTTCGTTTAACCTCGCGCCCATTACCAGCAAGACATCCGCAGATTTAACACGGTGCAGCAACGCCGGATTTGGCCCAGACCCAAGCTCGCCAATGTAATTCCCATGAGAGTGCATGAATAAATCCTGCCGCCGGAAAGACGTGGACACGGGTAAATGACTAGCGCTGCTGAAGGCGGCTAGATCAGCGCAGGCTTCATCGCTCCAGAGCGCTCCGCCCGCAATGATGACCGGGCGCTTTGCTTGCGACAACACGTCGCGGATTTTATGGAGGCTTTGTGCCGTTGGCGCGCGTTTATCCAATATAATCGGCGTAACGTCTTTCGCGTCGTCTTTCGCAAACAGCAAATCCTCCGGCAGACCCAAAACTACAGGCCCTGCACGGCCAGATGTTGCGACATGAAACGCCCGCGCCACATATTCACCCATGCGCGCAGTTTGATCGATTCGGCATGACCACTTGGAAATCGAGGCAAACATTCCCGTCACGTCAAATTCCTGAAACGCTTCCTTATCTTGATCACTCTGATTTATCAACCCAACCAGCAGGATCAAAGGCGTTGAGGATTGCTTCGCGGTGTGGATACCAATTGCCCCATTACACGCCCCCGGCCCGCGCGTCACCATTGCCACAACAGGCTTTCCAGTAAGATTCGCATAGGCCTCGGCCATAAAGGTTGCACCCGATTCGTGACGACAAGTGACGATTTCAATGCCCGGATAGGCCAACAAGGCATCAAGCACCGGCAGATAGCTCTCCCCCGCTACGCAAAAAACACGATCAACACCATGAACGGCCAATGCCTGCGCTAAAATTTCACCACCAGTTCTCATCGCTATATTATCCTTTGTATATATTAGACGCCTCATTCTATTGCATAGGTTTGCAAAAACAATGGGGTTTGGCAGATCAATTTCATCAGTAGCAACATGAGTATAACCGCGCTATACTAAGCTTAATATACTGCTCCAGGATATTTTTCACATATGGCTTACACGCTCGATAAAGCAAAAATTCTCGTGATTGACGATATGAGGCCTATGCTAGACCTCACAACATCGATCCTTAAGGCCTTCGGGTTTAAGGATGTTTACGGCGCACAAAACGGTGAGGATGCGTTTAAATTATTGTGCCAGCATGACCCAGACCTCATCATTACAGACTGGATGATGGAACCAGTGGATGGCCTTGAATTTACAAAGAGAATTCGCCGTGACCCCATGACACCCAATCCC
>CAYGQP010000216.1:0-2970 GCA_964352115.1 uncultured Micavibrio sp.
GCTCAAACATGAGCAAGCGGGCGAAGCGGAAAATATGAGGAGTAGTTAATGGGCTGGTTTTCAGACCGATTAAAAGGACTAAAACATAATTTTAAACGCGCGACAAGTGCCGTTGGAAGCGCTCTTGGCTCTGCTGCTCATGCCGTTACCCACCCTATCGAAACAATCAAATCAGGCGCAGAAGCTGTTGGAAACGGTTTTGAAGCGGCCAAAAATGGTGTCGTCGATTTTGTCGCCACAAATCCTGTTATAGGAGCACTGGCCGCTGGCGGTGATAAAATCTCCGAAGGCGTGAGTTTCGCCGTTAAAAACCCAGGAAAAGTTCTCAATGGAGCCTATAACGGTCTCGCCGATGCTGGTGACTGGCTTTCCGGCTATTATGAATATGTCGGTGAAAATCCTGGTGAAGCGATTGGCGATATCGGCCTTGGTATAACAAAAGCCGGCGCGGAAACATGGGGCCTTGTCCAACACGTTGGTCATGGCGCATGGAACCTCGTTGAGGAAGGCGCAGCTCAGGCTGGTAATCTAGTCATCGTCATGCCTACAAAAGCGTTTGCAGGTATATATAACAACACACTTGCGCTACCCGAAGATCAAATTAAAGGCCTCGAATTTTTCGATAACGTCTGGGATCACCCGGACTACATGGATAACAACAACGCAGCCTGGTCAAACTGGTACTGCGAAACAACTGGCGTCGAGCCCCCAAGTATGTATTTGCTGGACGAAAATGGCGACCCCCTCCTCAATGCCAACGGCGAACCACGAATAGATCCCGACTACACATTTCGTAAGGGCTCCGTCGTTATTGGTCAGGTTGGCGGTGAAATCGTCATGATCGCAGCCACAGCGGGCGCAGGCGGTGTCATTGTCGGTGCGGCCAAAGGCTCCGTAATTGCTACAAGAGCAAGCGTAGGCGCTATCCGCGCAGGCCAAGCCATTTCCGAAGTTAAACCACTTGCCACCGTATTCACACATGCGGGCAAGGGCGGGAGAGCAGCCATAAGCACCCTCGCACGCCCATATGGTGTCGCCGATGGCCGCAAAATTAAAACAGCAGCTGAACTTGCAGATTTAGGCGTAGATGGTGCAAAAGCCGCCAAACAAAGTGCGCATGCCCTGCAGGAATCAGTGAATTACCTATATAGACAAAGCCTAAAACCTTTCGCAGGTGATGCAAAACGCATGGCCAGAGCGGTTGAATTAGCCTCAGAGCGTGGCTTTGACAGCGTCGAGGCCATGGTGCGTTATGATCTTGGCCCGACAGGCGTCAAGCGTTATCTGATGTCAATGGACGCGGCTAGTGAATCCTTGGGTGCCGCAGCATCCGTAACCTCTACGCCCATGGGGCTTGATAAACAATTTGCAGGTGCAAGTGCCAAAAGCGGCGCAGAGACCATTGAAGGTGGTGTCACAAGAGCCCTGCGCCGGATGGTCGCCGATGCTTCGGAAGAAAGAAATAATCACGGCATGCAAATGTTTAATGACAGCGATGCTGAAGTCTCCCTTGCATTATCTGGCCCTACTGATCCAGAAATACGCCTGAGCAGAGCAAGCGAAGAGCGCAATGAACGTGCACTAAAAATGTTCACAGAAAGCGATAACCGTGTTGCACAAGCACGCTTAAACTCAAGCCCCTACAGCGAATATGCTGCTGGTGGAGGTGAATTAACCGAAAGCTTCAAATACTCAGATTACGTCGCCGATCCTTCATTCAACGGGTCATTAGCCTCGCACTTTGGTAGCACGACACAAGCTGATCCAAATCTATCAAGAGATGAAGACAGCCTCCCACACTACCAAATTGCTTAACCCCCCCCTCTTGATCCAGCAAGACTATCATTTTCATCCTCAAATCGGGGACACCGCCCCTTTATACCTGTATGGCATTTATACATATCTTTTTTACATCAAAAGCACATTAAAACCGGGGCTTTAAGAGTTTGTTAAGAGTTTTTTGGTATCAATGGATTAACGAAAAAGAAAAAGAGCAAAAAAACTCAGAAGAAACAAACACTAAAACGGCCACATAAAAAATAAAAAAGGCCAAAGAATTAAGAGGGTGTAATAGAAGATGTCTAAACTAGACACAGCAAGAGATTTCCTATCTCGCTTAGGCGGCCTCAGCCCGGAAGACGCTGGACGCCTTGGTTTAGACTCCATCACACATCAAAAATTAAAAAATCTTCATTCCATTGATAATGTAGATGAGCTTCTCGCAGCCGCTCGTGCAATTGATGGCATCCCAGAAACAATTCAAGATCTTTTGACGAAGGTCGGCAGTGATGAATTTTCATCATACGAAAACGTAAAGGCATTTGTTGATCAGCACAGCCTAGCGCCATCCGATGAAATGTTCAAACTGGCTGGTGAAGTTTTTGCAGATAATCTCTCCATTAGATTTGAAAATCTCGGCTCTGTATATCAGGATTTAGGCGATGATTTAATCGAAGCAAAAAGACTAGTCGATGAAACAGCAGCCAAGCTTCCCCCTGCAAACCTGTCAAACGAAAAAATTGAACAGACAGCATACTTCATTTCCCAAGGTGGGTTTGAATACACAGACCGTACAGGGGAAGTCATAAAAGTTACCTCTGGTACAGAAGCAGAAAACTGGGAAAATGCACAAAAAGCCATCTTTGCAGATCTCTATAGAGATCACGATGCGGCTCAAAAATACCTAGAAACAGTAACAAGCTTGCGCAATAACATTCGTGCACGCGCGGATTTGAACCTTTCCAGACAGAGCGATGCACGCTCAGGCGCTGGAGAAATACTGCAAATGGAAAAACAGCGTCAAGCTGACCGCTTAAGAGGCATGACAGCCGTGCTCGCAGATGATCTAGAAGCACAACACGACATTATCCAAAGAGAGCTTGCCCTTGATCTCATCTCTCCACAGGAAGCTCTGACACGCGCAAGAGCGCTAGATGCAAATGCAAATCCGGCTTTGGGCACACCAAACCC
>CAYGQP010000216.1:2980-3704 GCA_964352115.1 uncultured Micavibrio sp.
CAGCGGCTCCAACAGGCGCAGCCCCAACACCAGCGGCCACCCCTGCTCCAACACCAGGCGCGGCAGCGGCAGCACGCACAGCCGAGGACGGCGAAACATTGGTCGATGATGCGGCGGATGCAGCAGTAGATGCGGCGGATGATGCAAAGAAATTAGAAGGTGCGGCTAGAGCAGCAGCGATCGCCAAAGGTCCAATCCTTGAATTACCTACAAAAAGAAGAAGAGATGTACTAAATACTTGGGTCAAAATGGGGACTAAAATGACAGGTGAAGAATTCACCAACATCAAAGCCAAATACTTTCCCGTAAATTCAAGAGCGATTACAAACCCCATTATTCACCAAGTCGATCAAATCTTGAATCCGGCTGAAGGCTTCAGTTTTACGAAAAAAATTCAGGAGCTTGACGATAAAATAAGAAACATTCCTCAGCCTGGAAAATCCCTTGATCAGATCGAAGCTGAAATAAAAGTCGCGATGGAAGAATTTGCAACGACAAATGCGGATGATCTCAAGGCGCTGCAAGACCAGCTAACTTCTGTGCGCCTACAAATCGAAGATTTAGTAAACAACAAGAAAATTTACAACAAGGATGCTGATGGACGATTTGTAGGTCTGGATCCAAGACAACATGCGGCACTTGTCGCTTATGCCAAAGACCTTGAAAACGTTGCAGCAGATCTGCAAAAAGCGGATTTTGGTAAGCAAGGTGCGCACATTTCAGA
>CAYGQP010000217.1:0-3698 GCA_964352115.1 uncultured Micavibrio sp.
ATGTTCCGTATTGTGCGCTTCCGCGAAGTCTATGAACGGATCCGCCAGATTTGCCTCAACCCCCGGCGCGAAAGTCCAAGCGCTATAAATTACAACGAGTTCCGTCAACAGGACAGCGCCGATTAATAAACCAATTGGCACATATTGCATTGCGCCCTTTCGAAGGTTCGCAAAATCAATATCCAGCATCATGACCACAAACAGGAACAACACGGCCACCGCCCCCACGTAGACAATGATCATAAGCAGCGCGATGAATTCCGCGCCAAGCATCACAAACAGGCCTGCCGATGTGAAAAAACATAAAATCAAATACAAAACAGAATGCACGGGGTTACGCGCCGTTATCACCATTAGGGCGGCGAGCGTGAGTATTCCTGAGAAAAAATAAAAGGCGAGAGCCTGTATAACCATGAAGCTTCTTGATCTTCGTATGTGTTAAAGCGAATAACCCTTTAGTTCTAATATTTTGAAGCTGCACCCGCAAGGGTCTAACCGCATCAATCCCGTATTTTATTTTCATGGATGACAAAATTATTTTTGAGGCTTGATTTTCAATTTTTTTTGGGCAAAATATTCATGATAGTTATTCAATTATTCTCTTTTATTTCAATACTTAAAAAAAGGTTCTTCAACGTGAAAGCGGCAGCTTATTTTTTGGCCCTGTCGGCCTCATTAATTTCATTTCCCTCTCAGGCTCAGGATAAGACTGATTTTTTAAGCTTCTCTATTGGATACTATGATGTGTTTGATGACGAAGAGGCTGTTGATTTCCGTCTGGAATATCGCCCGGATCATACATATTTCTGGTCAGTGAAGCCCTGGGCTGGTGTTGAGTTTACGAGCGATGCCTCATTTTGGGCAGGTGGCGGCTTTTTGGCTAATATCAAGATTGATGATCGTCTTTATCTTATTCCCAGTATTGGTGCTGGATTGTATACACAAGGGTCTAGTGATCTAGATCTTGGGCATCCTCTTGAATTCAGAACGCAACTGGAACTTGCTTACGAGTTTGAGGGAAGCGACCGCCTTGGAATTTCTCTTTCACATATGTCAAATGCATCGCTAGATGATCACAATCCGGGTGTGGAAAGCGTTAATCTTTATTACCACATCCCGTTTGGGCATATCGGGCTTTAAAAAACTTCAATACTTGTTACATACACCACTTCGCATGCGCCCTTTCCGGAATCATGTCTTGTCGTGGAACTAAACCATCGCCATCCATCATCACGGAACACATTGGTCAAATATCCGTTCAGATGAACGTATTGGCCGCGCTTAACAGATTTAAGTTTATCGCGAATGATGTCCGTTGCCGGTATCATGTGCATATTTGCACTATTCACCGTTATGTTTTGGGCTGGAATTGGCGGAGTGTTTGGCCATCTGTAATGATAAAAACGTCCAGATTGTGAAATGCTTAGTTGTCTTACAACCGCAGGCTTTGACATGGGCCCCCAACCCAATGCAAGGTCAACTGGTGAAATCTGGCTTTCAGCGTCCATATAATAATGTTCGCTGCCAAGAACCAATGCATCGAGTCTAAATTCAGCAAACAGTTCAAGTTTAAAATTATCCTCGCGTATGGTTTTATTGGTTATGGATTTTTGTAAGGGTTGTTCGTTTAAGAGCGAGCCTGAGGGAATATCGGAGGAATCAAACGCTGAGAGGTACGAATACTCTATGTATTCTTGGTACCCGTACCAAAGAGCTGCACATAATCCTATAAATACAATCAGCCTCATGGTTGAGCATGGTTTATAATGACGTTTTCTACATAAAGCAGCTCAGTTGCACCCTCTCCCTCGTCACGGCGGGAGAGCGAGGATCGCCAATTCCAGTTGTCCTCATCCTTAAAAATATTCAAAAGCTTGCCTTTAAGAACGACTTCATCCAGCCGCTTTACACCTTTGAGCTTCTGATTAATTTCAGAATCAGCGGGCATAATGTGATTCAGACTTACATTCTCGACAATGACGCAAGGAGGAAATGGAAAATTTGCAGTGTATTCATATACATACCATCGCCCAGTGTGACCAAATTCTATCTCGGCAACATCACCGGGCACATTAAACGGGCCCCATCCCAATAAGAAATCGAAGGGCAGCACACGATCAAGTGGATCAGTGCTGTTCTGATCACGCGCCTTTAAAGAAATCACGCGCGCGGTAATCTCATAGTCATGATGAAGCGTAACGCGGTATCCTTCGCGGTTGAACTCTACTGTTTCTTCAAGCGCCGTTTGTAGAGGCACATCCGGGCTTTTCATAGGACAGTCGGAATCCATTCCGTTATCCAAAGGCATGTTCTGCGTATTCAGTGTATTTGCTGGCGTTTCATTTATTGTGCTGTCTTCTATTGCATCAATAACTGCCTGCCCCATATCCTCAATTTTTTCGGACCAGCCAGGCCGATCCTCTTGGTCATATTTTTTATCAGGATTGGTGTCGTAATTTAAAAAGTAATTGCCGATGATGAACAGAAGGCAAAACAGCGCAAGAAAAAAGCCAGACTGAAGAAAGCGCTGCATAGGAGGGCCTACCTGTAGGGAGCATCCGCGAGAAGATTCGATGCAATTTGGGCTTCCCATCGATCGCCGTTATCGAGCAGCTTGTCCTTGTTATAGTACAGCTCTTCGCGGGTTTCGGTGGCATATTCAAAATTCGGCCCCTCGACAATGGCATCGACCGGGCATGCTTCCTGACATAGCCCACAATAAATGCATTTGGTCATATCAATATCATACCGTGTTGTTCGGCGGGATCCATCTTCGCGCGGCTCAGCCTCAATGGTAATTGCCAATGCCGGACAAATCGCTTCGCAAAGTTTGCAGGCAATGCATCGTTCCTCGCCGTTGGGATAACGACGCAGCGCATGTTCACCGCGAAAACGCGGGCTGAGTGGCCCTTTTTCATGCGGGTAATTAATGGTCACGCGCGGGACGAAGAACATGTATTTCAGCGTCAAGGCAAAGCCCTTGACGAGCTCAGTAAGCAAAAATGATCGTGTGATGTTTTCAAAATTCATGTGTATCTCTTAAGGCAATGCATCAAAGGTTATCAGAATACCTGCGGTTAGCACCACCCAAAATAATGTGAGCGGGAGGAAGATTTTCCAGCCCAAACGCATCAGCTGGTCATATCTAAATCTTGGCAGCGTTGCCCGCGCCCAAAGGAAGAAGAACAACACAGCGGCTGTTTTAAGGGCAAACCAGATAATACCAGGGACAAACGCGAGGAAGGTCATGCCAAACGGTGGCAACCATCCGCCCAGGAATAAAATTGTTGTCATTGCGCTCATCAGGATCATCGCGGAGTATTCACCAAGGAAGAAGAGCGCAAACGTCATGGCCGAATATTCGACCATAAATCCGCCTGTAATTTCCGATTCCCCCTCCGGCAAATCAAATGGTGCCCGGTTGGTTTCAGCAAGAATGGAAATCAAAAAGACGATGAACATGGGAAACAAGAGAATCTGCATCCAGATTGGACGTGGGGCCTCGACAATTTCAACCAGGTTCAAAGACCCTGTGCAGACAATCACGCAGACAATGATCAGCCCCATAGAGACTTCGTAGCTCACCATCTGCGAGGCGGAGCGAAGGCCACCGAGGAAGGCGTAACGGGAGTTAGAGGCCCAACCGGCCATTATAACACCATAGACCATCATGGACGACACGGCGATCAGATATAGAA
>CAYGQP010000218.1:0-3686 GCA_964352115.1 uncultured Micavibrio sp.
GTCCTTTACCGGCGGGTTTTCATAGCGATCGCTTTTGTTTTCAGTGTCTTCCTCGTTTTCCATGTCTCGACCTTCTTTGTCTTGCTGGTCTTCCGTTATATCTAAAGCTGTCTTTTTGTAGCGTTCTTCGGTGTATGAGAAAAACGAATCTTCTTTTGTTTCATCTATGCTTTGTGCGGCTTTTTCTGGCTCGGGGGCAAATGTTAGCAATAGCTGTCTCAGGGTATCGTAATCGATAGGCTTTGGCAGTAGATCGTTAACCCCGGCCTCTTTGGCCAAGCGGAGATCGTCATCGCCGACATTGCCGGTAATGGCGATGATCGGAATATTGGCGAGGTCCTCGTCTTTCATGGCGCGAATTTCGCGTGTGAACTCTAGACCGCTTATGCCGGTAAGTTGAATGTCTGTAAAAACAACATCAAAATTCTTTTTCTTGATTTGATTTAATGCGTTTTCCGCACTTTCGCAAACATCAACGCGATGGTGATCCTTCTCAAGGAAGTTTTGCAGAACCTTCCTGTTGATTTCATTGTCTTCAATGACCAAGATGCGCAACCCTTTAGCTAGCTTGCTAGGCTTGCCCATTGCGCTGCTGCCGATGTTTTCGGATTCTTCTGAAAGCTCTGCGCTGCCTTCGTCCATATCGATTGAGAAGTAGAAGACGCTCCCTGAGTTCTCCCCGCTGCTGACCTGAATAGTGCTGCCCATAGCATCAATCAGACGTTGACAGATTGCCAGGCCCAATCCTGTACCCCCAAACTTTCTTGAAACGCTGGCGTCGGCCTGTTCAAAGGGGTTAAATAGGTTCTTTTGTGCGTCTTCGGAGATACCGATGCCTGTATCCTCTACGGCAAAATATATTTCAAACCGTCGCTTGTTCAATTCTTCATTTTTATCAATGGGAGTTGCGCGAAGGCGAATGGTCACAATCCCGTCCTGCGTGAACTTGATTGCATTACTGACAAGATTCAAAAGAACTTGTCGCAATCGCGTGGGGTCTCCGATGACATAACGTGGGAAACCTTCAGAAGTATCAGATACGAGTTTGATGCCCTTATCAGCCGCATGGCCCGACATAAGCGTTACAACACCTTGAACAAGCTTAGGGAGGTCAAAGTCAATGCTTTCCAGCTTCATGGCGCCGGTTTCAATTTTTTCAAAATCCAGAATATCATTCAGCAATGCCATCATCGTGTCGCCGGATTTTTGTATGGCAAGCGTGTAATCCGTTTGTTCCTCGGTAAGCTTTGTTTCATTTAGCAGGCGCACAATGCCCATAATACCGGTCATAGGGGTGCGAATTTCATGACTAACTACAGCCAGGAATGCTGATTTTGCTTTGTTGGCGCTATCGGCTGTTTCTTTGGCGTGGCGCATTTCTTCGGTGCGTTGCATTTCCCGTTCGCGCAGGTCCGCCATGAGCTCACGTTCGCGCTCAATGACACGGAGCAGGCGGGCCTGATCTGCTGATTCTTTTGATTGCTCCAGCCTGGCTTTTGATTGTGCTGCGCGGCTTTCCTTTGCTTGACGGTGTTTGATTTCCTGATCAATCAATTCAATTTTTCTCGCTGATGCAACCATAAGGGCAGCGGAGGCTGGTAAGAGGGATATCCAATACGCATTGATCATATAGTTTGCGGGGATAAGTCCAGATACGGCCATCGCGCTCAGCGTAAGACCCATTGCGATGCTAAGCCATGCCAGAGAAAAAACCTGCCCGCCAAACTTTCCTTTTTTGGCCTGCAAGAAAGCCAAAAGACTGAGCATCAGGGTGCTGATTAATGCTGGTGCGAATATAAGAACGGAGCTCCACATGGATCGTTCGCCAAAAGCAAAGATTGATAAAATCCCACAAAGCCCGACCATTGCGATCAAGCCATATAAGATCGTGTTTTCTGTGTATTCCTCCAAACGAATGCGCAGAAAAACTTTCCCCATACACAATGCTGTGATGACGCTCACGAAAAATAGTGCAACGAGTAATTCACCTGTCGCACTGAATGTGACTAAGAACGAGGTGTTTATGGAGAGGAATAAAATATAATTTATGAGGAAAAAGCCAGATGTCAGTAAAAATTCAGGTCTTTTATGCAGCGAGACCAAGGCGAGAAAAAATGCGATCACGCTGATGAAAAATATGTGGCTGATGTTAGACATCCATGATCCGAAATTAAGCGTCTTCAAATACTTGGCTTCGCTGACCAGTTTTGGTGATATTGTGCTGGGCAGGCCGCCTTCGGGGTCAATGTAAATAACAAAAATCTCCGTTTTGCCAGGCTCAATCTGAACGGGTATAGCCGAACCGTTTATAAAGGGCTTCGCTTCGTCTGTGTTTTCGCTGTGTGATAGATCACGTGTGTCGATGTATGTTTTGCTCGCGCTGTGGTTGATAACAAACAAGTTGTGAGCAAACCCCCAACGCCCTGACCAGACATTTCCAAAATCCAAATACCAGTTTTTAGTATTGGAATTATTTGTGACTGAAAAAAGCATCCATGTTTTTTCGGCTTCTAATCCCAGATTGACAATGTTTGAACTTGAGCGATGTCCTCTGAGATTGTTTTTATGTTGAGAAACGATGGTATCGACATCGAGGCGACCTGCAGTATCTTTTTTAAGATATAAATTTGTGCCGATATAGGCCTCTTTGGTGTCTTTTGTTATTTCCGCCCTTGCGGTGAGGTGAAGTTGCGCAGCGGCATGTTTGATTGTTGAAAGACATAGCAAGACACATAAGGCTTTAAACAAGATAGGCGCACACCGTTTTACGGTGTGTTTTCTAAGGCTCTTTAGGTTCGGGTATATCCCCATTTCATGCGTGCTTAATATTCTTATTGTGTTGATCCGCTCAAACGCTCTGCATACGCGCTTTAAGTGTCTGTTTTAGCCTGCCCGTACGATGGCGTAAAACCCAAGAGCCAACAGGGCAACAGAGAGACAGATGCCGTAGGTTGAGTATTTACCAATTTTGGTAAAGCCGTTCCATACGTCCTGTGCGCGCTTAAGTTCTTCCGGGTCGATATCAGTTGGTGATTGATGGGCCATGATGTATATCTTTGTTTTTGTTTCTAGCCCTCTTATTAACGCTCAATTATGCCCAAAATTCAAGAGGTCTTGTGGTTGTTTTGCGCAATTATCCGAAGGGCTTCAGGGTAGGCGATATGTTCTTGCTCCAGGACCTTTGCGGCAAGCGTGTCTGCTGAGTCTTCAGGATCAATGGATACGCGTTTTTGAACAATAATTTCCCCGCTGTCCATTTCGGGGACAACCCAATGAACGCTGCACCCTGCCTCCGTTTCACCGGCATCAATTGCGCGTTTGTGCGTGTTCAGGCCCTTATATGCCGGAAGAAGTGACGGGTGGATGTTGATCATTTTATTTTGCCATTCATTGACAAAGACCGGAGTAAGAACGCGCATAAATCCAGCCAGACAGATCAAATCGATGTCATAGGGCTTTAACGTTTCTAGAAGGCCCCGATCAAAGTCCTCGCGTGAATCAAATGATTTGTGATCAACGACTTCGGTTTGAATATTTGCGTCTTTTGCAAAGCTTAGCCCGCCAGCATCTCTCTTGTTTGAGAGCACAAGAACGATTTCCGCAGGGAATGATTCCTCGGCGCATGCTTTGATTAGTGATTTGAGGTTGCTCCCTCGTCCGGATATAAAAACGGCGACTTTTAAAGG
>CAYGQP010000219.1:0-3678 GCA_964352115.1 uncultured Micavibrio sp.
TTGTCGTTGGTTCCGCCGCTGAAAAGAGCAATTTCCTGCCGCATGATCTGATCCTGTCGATCAATGGGCGCGATATTTATAATTTTGGGGACATCCGCCGGGAAGTTATGGTTGGCCTTGATAATGACAAACATTTTGTTGTTCAGCGCGGCGATGAAATCATTGATATTTATGCCAAGCCTGAAAAAATTGTTGAGAGAGACAGATTTGGGTTTAGCAGCAGCCGCGGGGTTCTTGGAATCATTAGCCCGCGCGATGTTCTGAGCATTGAAACAATTACGGCCATTGATGGCACACAATACGATGATGTTGAGGATGTTCGCGGAGAGTTGTTGGCCCGTATGGACAAGGTATTTGAAGTCACCGTAAAGCGCGGTGAAGAAACTGATTCATATTTGATTCATCCGCTTGCTGATTATAATAAGGCATTAAGTGAGCCGGGCAGTTTGGAACATGATTTCCTCTTCTTATCTGACACGGAAGCGAATGTGTTTATTCAGCATCCGCCGCTTAAGGCCCTTAGTAAGGCTGTAAACGAAAGCTGGACGATTACGGTGAGCACACTCGAAGCGCTCGGCCAGATCATTGTTGGAACCAGAAGCGCGAAAGAACTGGGCGGTGTTGTTAGAATCGGCGCAATCGCAGGTGATATGGCGCAGCAGGGGCTTATTGCTCTTATTTACTTTACTGCGCTTTTATCGATCAATCTGGGGCTGATCAATTTATTTCCCATACCGCTTTTGGATGGCGGCCATCTGGTGTTCTATACCTTCGAAGCAATGATGGGAAAACCTTTATCAGAACGCGTTCAGGAATACGCCTTCCGTTTTGGCATTGTTTTCCTTGTGGGTGTGATGATTTTCGCCAATCTGAATGATATATTACAGCTGATTTCATAGGCGGTCATCCCGGATCGGGGAATTCGCATCCTCAATCTCGTTAAGGTATACTAAATAAAGGTATATTTCTTTTTGAGGGCATAAAGTTTTATGGACGCATATTCCAGCATCATGATCGGCGCAATCGCTCATCCCCTGCTTTATGTGCTCATCTTTCTCTTTACAATCAGCTTTATTATCTTTGTGCACGAATTGGGGCATTATCTGGTTGCACGGCATTTTGGTGTACACGTCAGCAAGTTTTCAGTTGGTTTTGGTCGCGAGATTTTTGGTTTTGACGGGAAAAATGGAACCAGATGGTCTTTTTCAGCAATTCCGATTGGTGGGTATATCAAAATTAGCGGCGATGTGGATCGTGATAATCCGATGATCTGGGATCAAGATTTGGGCGAGGCTCGCCTTATGACGCCAGCAGAACTTGAAACGGCGTATTGTACGCGAACCATATGGCAAAGAGCACTTATTATTCTCGCCGGACCGATCGCCAACATTCTGCTAGGTTTTTTGGTCTTTTTCTTTTTGTTCACGGTTGTGGGGCAAACCTCTGCAAGACCGATTATTACATCTGTAGGACAAAGTGGTGCAGCCTTTAAGGCTGATCTCCAGCCCGGCGATGAAATTTTGAGTATCGATGGTCAGCCCGTTGAGCGCATGCGCGATGTCACATTAAAAACCAGAGACAACATCGGCGTTCCATACACATTGGAAATTCTCCGGGACGGCAGGGTTTTTGAGGTTACTCTGATATCTGAAGCTGTGTCCTATAAGGATGATTTCAGCATCCATCGCTCGCATGGGCGCGTTGGCATGTCGGTAATGAGGGGATTGAAATATGAGAGCATTCTGGAAGTAAACGGCGAAGATGTTAAGGATAACCCTGATCGTGCGCGTGAACTTATCAGCGGTCAACTCGGAAAGGATACATTGGTTAAGCTTAAAATAGGGACCCTGGAGGATGTTTTCCTTATTGTTCCTGAGCGCGAGCGAAACGATGATTTGCTTGATCCTGATTCAGAACATTTTGATAAGGTCTGGATTGCGCCGGACTTGGATAAGTATTATTACACACTCTCTGTCGGGGCGGCGCTTCAGGAATCCTTCAGACAAAGTGTAAAGTTTTTCTCCGACGCGGCAAAGCTGATTGTCGTTCTTTTAACGGGGCAGTACGAAAAGCAAGCGCTCGGAGGAGTCGCGTCAATTGGCCAGGCCGCCGGCGATGCTGCCCAAGGGGGCATGTACACATTTCTTGTTTTTCTCGCAATTTTTTCATATCAGATCGCCTTTATAAATCTGCTCCCCATCCCGGTTCTGGATGGAGGACACCTCGCGTTTTTGTCATATGAGGCTATTGCAGGTAGACCCTTATCCCGAAAAGTCCAGGATGGTGCTTTAATGTTTGGGCTGGTGTTCTTATTTGGAATCATGATAATAGCTAATGTACAAGACTTGTTGCAGCTTGCTCACTAATCTATAGTTTTCCTCGGGCAAAAGCTGTTTCCCTTTGAATAAAATTGGTTTATAAAACAGAGCTATGACGAAAATAGGTATGAGATTGCGCCATTTTTTGGCTCTATTTGTGGTTTTTACGTGTATTGGCATAGTGGCGACTCCCCCCGCCGTTGCGCAACAACGCATAAATGAAATTCGTGTTCAGGGTGCTGAACGGGTTGAGCCATCAACCGTTCTATCCTATCTAGAGCTCAAGGTTGGCGATGCTATGGATGAAAACAGCCTTGATCGCTCTCTGAAACGTTTGTTCTCCACAGGGCTTTTTGCCGATGTTTCTTTGCGACAGCAAGGCCCCGTTCTTGTGGTAAATGTTATTGAAAACCCGATTGTGAATGAGATCGCATTTGAGGGAAATGACGAGATTGATGACGAGCAATTACTGTCCGAAATTCAGCTTCGCCCCCGTCAGGTATTCACGAAAACCAAGGTACAATCGGATGTTAGCCGCCTCTATCAAGTCTACAGGCGCAGCGGACGATTCTCGGTAAACATTGAGCCGAAAGTGATTAAGCTTGATCAAAACCGTGTAAATCTGGTTTTTGAAATGCAGGAGGGGGATATTACCTCCGTTAAAAGCATTCGCTTCGTGGGAAATAAGAAATACAGTGATGACCGACTGAGAGATGAAATCACAACCAAGGAATACCGCTTCTATCGTTTTTTATCGGCCGACGATCGATATGATCCTGACCGCCTGGCTTTTGATCAGGAATTATTGAGGCGTTTTTATCTCTCACAGGGATATGCTGATTTTAATTTGCTCTCAGCCACAGCGGAGCTATCGAATAACCGTAAGCATTTTTTCATCACGTTTACGATTGAAGAGGGACAGCGCTATTTCATCAGCGATGTAAAGATCGATTCTCGCCTGAGAGACTTTGATGAGAGCATTCTCTATCCCGAAATTGATATTGAGGTGGGCGATCATTATGACAGTGAGAAAATCCAGGAAACCGTCGATAAGATAACGGACAAACTTGGAGATTCACAGTTTGCTTTCGTAAGCGTCCGTCCTCAAATTGACCGCAACAAGGAAGACGCAACGATTGGTATAACATTCCAGATCAATGAAACACCTCGTGTTTTTGTCGAGCGCATTGATATTGAGGGGAATGTAAGAACACTCGACCGTGTTGTCCGCCGCGAATTTCTGTTGGCCGAAGGCGACCCGTTTAACCGCACGAATTTGACAAGGTCCGAACAGCAAATCAAAAATCTTGATTACTTCGAAACGGTTGAGGTCAATGTAGAGCCGGGCTCAGCTCCGGAT
>CAYGQP010000220.1:0-3674 GCA_964352115.1 uncultured Micavibrio sp.
CCTAATCTCTATGTGGCCATTGGCATTTCCGGCGCAATTCAGCATTTGGCAGGGATGAAGGACTCAAAAGTCATCGTCGCAATCAATAAGGACGAGGACGCGCCAATTTTTCAGGTCGCCGATTATGGTCTGGTCGCTGATTTGTTTGAAGCCGTCCCTGAGCTTGAAAGCAAAATCTAAGTCCTGGCTAGATTATTCAACGCCTTCTTCGGAGGTTGGAATTCTGAACACGGGCTTCTTTTCTTTATCAAAGATTGCGCCCTCTGTCTGGGCACCATCCAAGATAGTTTCCATCATAACTGCCCCTGTAAAATCGGCATCACGAAGATCCGCGCCTGTGAAATCAGCAAAAGACACATCGGCATTTCTGAATATTGCATTCTTCAGATGGGCATTTTTTAAATCGGAATATCGGAATTTTGCCCCCTCAAAGTCACAAGGGCTAAATCTTTTTGTGCCGTCACCGCCGCCAAACATAAGAGCATTGCCATTAATGCCTCGAAGATTTGATTGGGAAAACAGAGCCCCCTTAAAGCTAGAGCCGCGAATATCCGCCTCTTCCATATCGCAATGACGAAAGTCAGAATGATCGAGAACTGCACTTTGAAGCTGGATTTTGTAGAGATTCATACCAAAAAACAGAGCCTTCTCTGCCTTAATGGCCGTAAATTTTTCCATCTTTAATGAAACCAACTTACGCAAATCGATATTACTCAGATCAAGCTTTTCGCCCTTCTTTCCGCCACTTTCAACCCAAGAGAGATGAGACTCAACAAGTTTTTCTAGAGGCTCCTCCAACTCGTTAATTTTCCGGCCCGTATTCTCATCCGTAACAGCCTGAGAAAGATCAAGCCCAAAGCACTTGATCTCGTCAAGCTCAACACCTGTCAAAATTGTTGATTGTAAATGTGCACCGCTTAGTTTTGCGCCGTCAATTTTGGCATTAGAGAGGTCCGCACCTTCGAAGTGAGCGCCAGTAAGATCAGCAGATGCAATGTTAACGCCGCTCATAATTGCATCAGAAAAATCAGCCTTTGATGCCGTTGTACCGACCAGTTTTGCCCCCGTAAGGTTCGCACCACGAAAGCTTACGGCCGTCCCGGTATCAAAAGAACCTTCCACAGCAAAACCGCCAACACGCAAATCTGCCTTTTCAAGATTTGAATTAATAAGATTTGAATTTTCAATACGCGCACCACGTAAGTCAGAACGAATAAATTTAGTATCGCGAATATCAGAATTGCTCAAATCACAAGCATAAAGCGTTGCTTCTTGAAAATCACAGCCAGACAAATCCATACAGGTCATAGAGCATCCCGTAAAATCGGCTTGGCGCAAATCACGTTTATTCAATGAAAGGCCTGAAAGATCAGCGTTTTTCAGCGTCGCCCGGCGCCCCCCAAGACGCCCTTCAAGATAACGGCCATGAAGCTGAACCATGGCGTCCAGCTGTTCCTGAGTCATCTTCCCAGACCCATCTTCCTCTAAGCTCGTATTATCCTGCATTACCTTATTGTCCTATGAAAGGCGTTAAGAATTTGTAATAAATATATAAAAATCAGACAGTTTTTTATTTCTTATCCTTGATTAATACGCCTATTATGGCATAAACCATTCGAAATTGAAGTCTAAAGGACAAAATAACAAATGTGCATACGTTTTCATCAACAACTCACAAAATCTATTGTCATCGCTTTATCATTGATGACTTTGACATCATGCGGTGTAAAACCAGGAAGCGTTGAGCCTCCGTCAGGTGCCGAAAATTCAAAATTTCCGCGTACCTACCCAGATCCATCAACATTGCGATAGGAAAGAAGATAAGTGATTGGTTTTGAAGAACAAAATAATACTTTACACGTCGATGATGTACCATTAACGGATATCGCAGAGCAATTTGGAACGCCTGCATATGTATATTCAGCATCACACATTCGCAAACAATATCAAAACCTTGCAGGGTCTATGCAAAAGGCTCTTCCTGCAGACAAGCAGCCAATGATCTGCTACGCCTGCAAAACCAACAGCAATTTAGCGGTTCTAAGCCTGTTGAAAAGCTGCGGATCCGGCCTTGAAATAGTCTCTGAAGGTGAATTAGAACGCGGGATAGCCGCAGGATTTAATCCACAAACTATCGTTTCCACAGGTGTGGGTAAAACCAGTAGCGAAATTACCGCCTGCTTAAAGGCCGGCATTCATCAATTAAACATCGAATCCCTGCCTGAATTGGAGCATATTCAACGCATAGCGTCCGAAATCAACATCAAGGCAACCGTCGTATTCCGCCTAAACCCGAATGTTAGCGGCGGCGGACACCATAAAATCTCTACCGGGCGCAAACGTGACAAATTTGGAATCGGGGCTGATTCAATTTTCACAGCCTTCGAAATGGCAAAAACGATGAGCCACATTAACGCCGTTGGCCTGTCCACGCACATCGGCTCGCAGGTCTTCACAGTAGAGACATTCAAGGAAGCATTTGAAAAATTCCCAAGCCTTGTCAGTGACTTACGCGCAGGGGGCCATACAATCTCACGTCTGGACATCGGTGGCGGCTTCCCTATTCAGTACAAAGATGAGCAATTATTAGACCTTGATGCCTATGCGACATGGGTGCGGGACATTATTTTGCCTTTAGACGCTGAAATTATCCTTGAGCCAGGGCGCTATCTTGTTGGAAATGCAGGCGTTATTCTGACCCGCGTTGTTCATGTGAAGGAAACGCAGGATCGAGATTTTCTGATCGTTGACGCCGGAATGAATGACCTTATTCGCCCCACTCTTTATGAAGCCTATCACGGCATTGAGCCTGTTCAAAATCGCCAAAACGAGCAGAAAATCTATGATGTTGTTGGCCCTATATGCGAAACCGGTGACACATTTGCGCACGAAAGAAGCCTTCCGGTGATGAAATCAGGCGATCTCGCCGTACTTAAATCCTCAGGAGCCTACGCGATGTGCATGGCATCAAACTATAATACGCGAGGAACGGCGCCAGAAGTGCTGGTAAACGGCGACAAAATTGATCTTATTCGCAAGCGTGAAACTATAGAAGATCAATTGAAAAAAGATATCATACCGGACTGGCTGAAAAGCTAATTTCCATTATATACTAAAAGTATGATTGATCCGCTTGATCCGAAATCGCAGCCTCTTCTGGAAAAACTCAACCGCGTTCGGACCCTGACATTTTTATCGTTGTTTATCGAAAAGCTGACGCAGCACTCATGGCGCGTCCTAAGCTGGCTTTTGTTGTTCTTGGGGCTATGGCTTCTGCAAATTCCGGGAATTTTTGGGGATGAGATCAACCTACTCACGACCATCATATTTTTTATCGGGTTTGTATTCTTTATCTACTCCGATCTAAAAAGATTATCATGGCCATCAAACTTCGAAATTCAGCGCCGTATTGAAAAAAGAAGCGGCATGAAACATCGCCCGCTCAGCAGCTTAGAAGACCACCTTGCCAATCCTGAAAAACAAGACACGCGTTCACTCTGGCAGAAAAACAAAGCCCATCTTCTGGGCTCTCTTGCAAAACTAAAAATCTCTGGCCCCAAAGCCTTCATGGCCGAAACCGACCCCTATGCATTACGCTTTCTCGCCATCATATTTTTTGTTACCGGATTAATCGTTGCCGGACCGGAAAGCGCAAGCCGCATTCAAGGCGGCAT